>JAQWBY010000089.1 GCA_028706165.1 Lentisphaeria bacterium
CGATGAAACTGTCCTCGGTCTCGCCGGAACGATGGCTGATCACCGTCGCGTAGCCCGCGCGCTGGGCCATGCGGACAGTATCAAGCGTCTCGGTAAGCGTGCCAATCTGATTGAGCTTCACCAGAATCGCATTGCCGCAGCCTGTTTCAATACCCTTTCGCAGGTACTTCGCATTGGTCACAAACAGATCGTCACCTACCAGCTGGCATTTATCGCCAACCGCTGCCGTCAGCGCCTTCCAGCCGTCCCAGTCGTGCTCGGAAAGGCCGTCTTCAATGGAATCCAACGGATACTGCCTGATCAGGCCCTGCAGATACTCAATCTGCTGCTCACTGTTGCGCTTGGCGCCTTTGCTGCCTTCAAACTTCGTCGCATCATAAATGCCATCGACGTAGAATTCGGAAGCGGCGCAGTCCATCGCCAGCGTCACGTCCTTGCCGATCACATAGCCGGCCTTCTCGACGGCGTGCATCAGCGTGTCCAGCGCATCTTCAACGCCCTGCAACTCCGGCGCAAAACCGCCCTCGTCACCGATGCCGACGCTCAGACCGCGTTCTTTCAAATCCTTCTTCAGGCAATGGAAAATCTCCGCGCCCATGCGCAACGCTTCGCGAAAACAATGCGCGCCGACCGGCCGGATCATGAATTCCTGGAAAGCCAGCGGCGCGCTGGAATGCGATCCGCCATTGAGCACGTTCATCATCGGCACCGGCAATATCTTCGCATTGACGCCCCCCAGATAACGGAACAGGGGCAAGTCCAGAGCCAACGCCGCCGCCTGCGCCGTCGCCAGCGACACCGCCAGCATGGCGTTGGCGCCGAGCCCGCTCTTGGTCTCCGTGCCATCAAGGTTGATCATCACCCGGTCAACGCCGCATTGATCCAGCGCGTCCATGCCGCGCAATGCCGGCGCAATGCTGTTCTGAACATTGGCGACGGCCTGGCCGACGCCTTTGCCGAAATAGCGCTTGGCATCGCCGTCGCGCAATTCCAGCGCTTCATTCTCGCCAGTGGAAGCCCCCGATGGCACCGACGCCCGGCCAATCACCCCGCACTCCAACTCTACGTCCACTTCGACCGTTGGAGTGCCCCGTGAATCGAGAATCTCACGTGCGCAGAGTTCTTTGATTGCTGTCATGATCGTGCCCTTTCCTTGTCTGTGGTCATCCCCGTTGCCAACGCGGCGCCACGGCCGTCCAGCCTACCACTGCACAGCCAAACCGCAGCAGTTAATGCCACTGCCGATGCCGAGCAAGGCCAGCTTGGCGCCAGGCCGCAGCCGGCCGGCTTCTGCCGCCATGGCGCAGGTCGCCGGCAGAGACGCCGAACCGCAATTGCCAAGCCGTTCAAAGGTCGAAAAGTCCTTCGCCCGATCCAAGCCGAGCGACTGATAGAGCAACTCGCTGTGGGTCTTGCCCACCTGATGCGTGCAAATCACATCCGGCGTCGTCTCCGTCCACGCCGCCACATCCTTGAGCTTCCGCCACATGTGGCCGGCAACCGCGATGCCACGGACCATCAGCTCATGCGAATCCGTCGCCATCACCGGCGCGCTGCTGTCGGTCATGCCGCCAGCTGCATCGCCCTGGCAAAGATGATTGCCCGAGCAATCCGCATAATGCGCCGCCGCCAGCAAACGATGGCCAAGACGACTCTTGGACAGGCGCCGCACCACCACCGCCGCCGCTGCCGAACCGATGGTCAGCGAGGCAAACTGGTCCTTGATGCTCCGTCGCGTCTGGCTCAAATCGGCATTCAAACGCTTGATGGTGTTCTCCACCAATGGCACGCCATTCTCACCACAAACCGCCAGGCCCGTCTCAATCTGCCCCAGCTCGACCATGTTCGCCAGCATCAACACGCCAGTAACCATGCCCAAACACGCGTTCGATATGTCAAAATTCAACACGTGATGGCCCAATGACAGCAACCGATGCACGGCCGTCGAAGTCGCCGGTTCCACAAAGTCCCGGGACACCGAGCAGTTGATCAGGCAGTCCACGTCTCCGGCCGCCAGCCCGGCCGCCGCCAGCGCCCGCCGGCCCGCTTGCGCCGACGCCTCGCTCGGCAAGGTCCCCGCCGGCCAAAAACGCCGTTCACGAATACCGCTCATGAGCTCCAGGCGACCTTCGTGCAGACCAATGCGCTCGTAGAGCGGTCGTAGCCAGCCTTCGAGCTCCAGCGAACTCACCACGCGCTCGGGCAAGGCGTAACTGATCGCTTCAATACACACATCGCGATATCGCATGCAAAAATGTCCCGTCTTTGGTTCTCGGCAGAAAAATGGCAAACCGATAATATACACCCTCTTCCGCTTTCAGGGCCCCTAGCTGTCTAGCCCGAGATCGCCGGTCAGGCGGTAGTGCGAGCCGTCCCGATTCACCGCCAGCTGGCGATCCGGAAAGGCCTCCGCCAGCGCCGCCGCCAGCAGCTCGCCGGCGTCCCGCAGCATCGCCTCGCGCTGCATGCCGCTGATGGGCTGCGCTGACGCCATGCGCATCTCCACCACGTAGCCCGCACCAAATTCGCTGGTGTAGCCCATGGTAAATTTGGCATCCACGCTGAAGAGACCATCGTACTTGGCGTTGGCCGTGCTGCCGCGCTCGGGCCGGTTCGGCTTCAGGCGAAAATGCGCGCCGTACTTGTCCTCAAGCGCCGCATCGACTTTGTCCAGCGCCTGCCGCAAGCGCCGTTCCCATTTTTCCAATGCCGATAAAGTCACAGTTGCTGTCCTCAATGATTCCTGTTGTTCGCTCAGCAAAGCCGGCGTCGCGCTATACTCAGGCCTCGGTCACCGGCACTGCAATGGGGTTGCTCCAAGCATAACGGCCCTGGCTATCACGTATCTGCAGACGGAACCAGGTGCCGGGGCGTTTCGCCTTCAGCGTCGCCGTGAACGCGCCGCAGTCCTTGGCGCCACTGCCCGGGCCGTCCGCATCCGGCACAGCCACGCAGTAGCCGCCACTGAAATTGGTCAGGCCAATCACCTCCGTGCAAGGACTGAACTCTGCCGAAAAGACACCGTCGGCAAAATGCAGAAAGTGGAATTCGGGCCCTTGCGTGGCATAGAAATCGCCCTGCCTCAGCGCCGTCATCACCGACGCCGGCGACGCGTCTGGCGCCGCCACCACCGTCCAACCGCGGAAGAGATCGCGTGGCCGGTGCATGTCGTCCACTGCGAAGGCCGGCAGCATGACGCCGGCGTCAAGCATCTCGTCCCACAGCTGCATGTTGTATTCCTTGCCGATGTATCGCGTCGCGGTATTGAACACCTCCAGACCGATGAAGCCCTTAAGCGTCATCACTTCTGCCGAGGTAAGACCACACCAGTGCGGATGCGCACAGACACAGGCGCCACCCAGCTTGTTCACCAGGTCGATCATATCCTGCGCCGCCATCCCCTCGGGATACTCGAAGGACTCGGGCACATTCAAAGCAACAATGTGCCAGGGAATCCCGCGCGGACCAGCCGGATGCATCTCCATGCCCGATATCAGAGTCAGCCCCAGGTTGTCCAGCTCCGACACGGTATTCGTCTTCCGATGATCGGTCAGTGCCAAGATGTCATAACCGGCCTCGCGATACAGCCGCACCACCTCTGACGGTGCAAAAATACCGTCCGACAGCGTCGTATGCGTGTGAAATCCGCCCTTGTACGTCGGTAGTACCCGACCAAATAAATCAAGCATGGCTGCCCTGCCTCCTTTTGTAGAACGAGGTGAAAAAAATAACAAAAAAAACATCCAAATGTAATGGCTGAACAGCGATTTGACAGCATAACCCGGTAATTCTCGGATCGGAGCGGTAATCGGTCACTCATTGATATGTGTTGTCCCTGCACCTTTTTGATCGCCCTGTCGCAAACCATCGTCCTGTTGGCTTTGTGCGCTTTTGGCGCTGAAGCGCCAGAGGCTCCTCGCCGCCCCCTCAGAGGATGCGTGCGCCGATTGCAGTCGATTGCTGTCGATTGCTGTCGATTGCTGTCGATTGCTGTCGATTGCTGTCGAGTGCCGTCGAGTGCCGTCGAGCGCCGTCGAGTGCTGCATTTGAGCGCTGAAGGTGGAGCACCGCCCTGGGTAGCGCGCCATTTTGCGCCTTGTACCCTCCACAGCGATTTTTATGGTCGCCAACGCCCTTTTCGGGTATGCCCCTTGCCCTGGGCTATATTAGGCCACCCTTTAGCGCTAAAAACCAGATACCCAGAAAATAGGAAAGCAGACTTGCCATGAAAATTGCCCTAGCATTTTTTGCCCTGTCTTCGCTTGCCATGCTGTCAGCTCAGCCAGTCATGATGCCGGCTGGCAAGGCCGCGTTGCTGGAGGCCGAGCAGGCGCTGGCCAGCGATCTGACGATCAGCGTGCGCAACGGCTCACTAGCGCGTGAGAATGTGCTTGTCGCCCAGCGCGTGACAAGCGAATGGGCCGCGTCTGTCGCGGACGCCGGTCTTGCCGAGCAGCACGCGGACGGGCGTTTCACGCCGGTTCCTTTTGTGCTGGATCACACGGGCGAAGCACCGGTCTTGGTCTGGCAGATGCCCGGAACCACCGCGTCGAATGCCGTACGGCACTTCGCGTGGCGCACAGGTCAGACGTTGCGTGCCGAGCCGACCAGCGATCTGTCCATCTCAATTGACGACACGCGCATCGCGGTCGCGAACGGATATTTCCGGCTGGCGCATCCGGTCCGCGGCAAGGGCGGCTTCCCGCAGGACATTGAATATGTCCGCTCGGGGAATGTTGATGCGGAGCTCCACTTTCGCGACCGAGTCGTCCGCAAGAGCGAGGATGGACGCTTGATGCAGTATCACGCCAACGCCTGCGAAGATGCGACCGCGCGCGTGGTGTTCACGAGCCCGCTGCGTGTCGTGGTAGAGGTGCGGACCGGCTTCGGGCGGCGCAGCACCAAAACACCCGGTCAACCGCAGGTGGTTTATCGCTACACCTACAGTGCCCACTCGCCGGTCGTGCAGGTAGAGGCGCGCTATACGCGCACGGACGACGGTCCGTGGCGCGAGCTGCACTTCCTCCACCTCACGCGCAATGAGGCGCACTACACGCGCTTTGTCACCGGGGATGGCGGCACGACCCATCTCTTGCAGCCGAAAGGCGAACCCAGCCGCGCGGTGACCGGGCCGCAATGGGGAGTCATGGCGGATGCGACGGATGCCTGCGGCGCTGGTTTTGAGGGCGTGGTGTGTTGGGATGCTTCGAATGAGTTTGTGTACTACATCCGCAGCGGCCACATGACTTGGCAGGGCCCCGAGGCCCGCTTCGAAGGTGGACTCTACTTTGGACCGGCGGGTGACGAAGCTTGGTACAGCCAGTGGCTGGGACGCGAGCGTGAGCCGGAGGTTTCGCTCTTTAAGGAAGGTCGTCCCTGGATACCGGTCGAGCGTGAGCCGCCGACGGGCGCATACCGCTTGGAAAACGCGGCGTTACGCGTGGTGTTCGCCGATGCGGATCAGGGGTTCGATTGTACGGGCATTGAGAACATATTGGCCGATGACACCCGTTTTGTACGTGCGCGTAGCGCCTCGCCGGGTTTGTGGTCGCTGACCTTCAAAACGCCTGTGGATGCCGCAGGGAAGCAGGAGACCGCAGTGCTTTCCAACCACTCTTCGGCTGCGCGGCGCAAGGCTGTCACCGATAATCGTCGGCTTGAGTTTGTGTGGGAGGGCCTCGACCTGCCGGACGAGCCGGGCGTAGTCGATGTGCGCGCCGAGGTGTTGCTGGACGCAGGCGAGGGCGCGAGCGCGTGGCGCATCCGGGTGACGAACCGCAGCCAGCGCTTTGGCCTGGAGGAAACCTCATACCCGCTCCTCAACGAGGTGGTGCCGCGAGGCATCGGCGACGCACTGCTGCCGCGCGGCAACTGGGGCGGGCGCTTGCTGCCCCGGCATCGCGGACATTTCGCGGCGCCGTATCCGTCGGCAAGCTGCCCGCTACAGATGATGGCCTTCCAGTTGGGCGAGGCCGGCCTCTACCTCGCCGCGCATGACGGGGCCGCGACGACCAAGCGGCTGAGCATCAGCGCCGGGCAGGACGCTACGTTTCACACGCTGGCCGAACAGGCTGGCGTTCCGGGCGCGGCCGGCGCGCCAACGTACCCTGTAGTGGTCGCGGCTTATCGCGGCGACTGGTGGCAAGCTGCGCGGCGCTACCGCGATTGGGCCGTGCAGCAAACGTGGACCGCCAAGGGACCGCTCGCCGAGCGCGATGATTGTCCGCCCCGCCTGAAGAAATTGGGGTTCTGGATGATCCTGGGCGGCGCACCGTCAGGGGTCACCAACAAGATGGCGCTGGCGGCCGAGCTCTTTCCAGGCATGCCGATCGGTGTGCATTGGTACACTTGGCACCAGATTCCTTTTGATCACAGCTACCCGGAGTACTTTCCGACCAAGCCGGGCATGGCCGAGGCGACGCGCACGATGACCGCTAACGGACAGACGGTGATGCCTTACATCAACGCACGGCTGTGGGATGAAGATATCCCGAGTTTCGCGACCGGATTCCCCGCCGCTGCCAAGCAGCCGAACGGCACCAACTACGTCGAAATTTACGGTTCGAAGCGCAAGCTGGTGCCGATGTGCGCCGCGACGCCGCTGTGGCAAGCCAAGGTTCAGGAGATCTGCCAGCGCCTGATGGATGAGTGCGGCGTGAATGCAATCTATCTGGATCAAATCGGTGCCGCCAGACCCGCGCCGTGCTATGATCCCGCGCACGGCCACCCGCTGGGCGGCGGCAGCCATTGGACAGCCGGCTACCGGACGCTGCTAACCCCGATCAAGCGTGAGGCGGCGCGCCGCAACATCGTGTTGACCACTGAAAACACGGCCGAGCCGTATATGGATACCATCGACGCCTATCTGACCTGGAGTCCGCGCGTGCAGGAAGATGTGCCGCTGTTGCCTGCCGTCTATTCAGGCTACACGGTCTATTTCAGTAGCCCGCAGTCTGCGAAAGATTCGCTGGACGCCTTCTGCGCTGCGCAGGCGCGCGACTTCCTGTGGGGGTGCCAACTGGGCTGGAACGGCGAGTGGATCCTGCAACCCGCGCATCGCGAGAAGCAACAGTTCCAGCTTGAACTCTGCCGCTATCGTCTCGCCGCGCGCGCGTTCATGGTGGATGGACAGCTCATTGACGAACTGCGCCCGCTCAACGAGGTGCCGCATGTGACGCATCTGTGGCACAGGACCCAGCCGCATACCGCGTCCCTACCAGCGGTCATGGGCACACTCTGGCGCGACTTCTCCCGCGAACGCCTCGCGCTTGCGGTCGTCAACACAAGCGGCACGGCGCAGACCTTTGATTTCCATGTCGAGCCGGAACGCTGGTTGAAGGGTCGGGGGCCGTGGAACCTTTATGACCTGATGCCCTCGGACAAGAGTCCGCTGCATTTGCCGGAGGACCGGCTGCTGCGGTTCGGCGATCTCGCGCCACGTGAAATCCGGATCTTGGTGATCGCGCCACGCTGATTTCTTCGCTGTAAATCCGCCGGTACGTTCCCGTATCATGCCCGCCCATCTGGTTGTATGAAAACAGCAAGCGCTGGGCGCAGGTATTTGTGAGCAAAAGAGAACCCCAAGGCGGGCCATTACTCCTTGTCGGGAACGACAAGCAGCTGGGCAGTCATTTCGGAACCAGTCTTCGCTGCTAGCGAGAGTTTGTTTTCACCCGCCTTCAGTTTCAAGACATTGGCCGCATCAGTCAGTTTGAAAGATCGAATCGCCTCAGTTCCGTCAGTCCACACGGTTCCATTGCCATTTTCGTCCACGAGCAATGCTTCGCCTCGTGCCAGTTTTTCGGGTAAGGCGAGCTTCACACCATTCAGCACGAGTTCAAGACCAGTCACTTCCTGTTCAGGGGCTTTTGGCAGGTTGAGGGCGCGCAGATCCGCAAAATGCACCACGCATTCACGATTCAGCGGTAGCTTGTTGAACAAGACCACGAAATGTCCAACCTTGCTCCAATCAAAACCGGACGACGCCTGGGACATCGGCAATACGAGCCGTTTCCACCCTGACACGTTCACAGGGATAATCCAATCGGCATATTTGCCGTTCACGTCCCAGAACTGAATCCTGACATCCTCGCCTTGATCGTCTCCATGGAACCATAGGGAAATCACATTGGCTTGGGACAGATCCAAAGGTTTGGCAAACGTACATCCTTTGGCGGACCAGTTCCCTTCGCCAGTCGCCTTCGCCGCATAACGCATCGCAGAACCATGTTCGCGATAGTCCGCAGATGACAAACTGACGGCTTGGATCACGCCGGGAGACACGACTCCTTGATCCGTGATCGCCTTGCCCAAGCCCGAAACGCATTTCTCATACGTGTTCGCAGCACCTTCCGCAAAGCCATCCAAGGACTGGAAGTTCTCCACGCTCAACTCGAATTGCGGCTTGGCGGCTATGTCAAATCTGGGTTCGCCAGCCAAGCTGCGAATGAACACTGCCGCCCTGCGTTCTTTGCCGTCCAGCCAAGGCGCCTGGACAGACCAGGAGGCTTGAGTGCCGCCAAAGGCGTCAAAGTCATGCGGCGAAGCAAAGGGAACTAACTGCGACAGACCACTCATCACACGCAATGCACCACGATCACCACGACGGCATCGCAATTCATCCGAAGGAAGCTCAAACGCAGACTTCAGTTCGAACTCGTGGACAATGTCCCCCCTCGTGAAAACAGTCAAATCAACGCGGTTCGACAATCCGGCAGCACGACGGCTTGAAAATGCCACGCGGTAATCGCCCTGGGGAAGCTCCAGCACACCCTCAGTGCGCCCTGTCGCCAACACACCACCGTTCGCCTCGTACAATACATAGCGACCTTCAGGAGAAATTTCCACATAGTCGTCTGGTCGCATTCTGACCGGCACCATGCAGGATGTTTCGCCAACGGTGAGACGCGGAGTTTCAACGGGACACGGCTGTTCTGCCAACGCCACCAGGCGACCAATCTTCACCACGCCCTCTGATTGGGCAGGAAGCCCGTTCAAGAACAACTTTACAGCGGTGACTTGATGATATGGGTACACCCGATACATCGGGGCAGTCATCCCGTATGGCCAGGAATAGTGGTAGAATCGCTCCGTCTCAGGACGGTCCAAGACAAACCTGCGCCAACCGGTAAACGACAGGTCAAGGTAGTGCTCGCGAACGGACCCTGCGCTTTCCGTGCTCCCAAGCTGAACATTCATAATTCCCCCGCGCCCATCAGAATGAACCCACAGCCCTAAGTGACGATGACCAACCAAATTCATTGCCGGGAACAGAGGCTTTGCCGCGCACAGCCACGATGACGTGCCCGCTCCTTCGTTCTTGCTACGGATCTCCAGGATCGCCGACCCGTCGGGCGCCGTCCCTTCTCCACGGCTCAACTCCATCTTCAACATCCCGTGTGCGGTGCTCACCTCGGAAAATTCTGTTCCCTTGGCGAAATCCGCCAGAACCAGCGAATGTGCGTCGCCCTTCTCTTCCACGAAGCTCATCGCCCTGAGTCGTACCAGGGGATGTTGCTTGCCAAACGGATTGGACAGTTGAAGCTCAGACGTACCCATCCCGCCTTCACGCAGCACCTCATGCTGGGTCTTGTGATGCGGACGCAATTGCCAACGCTTGCCGCCACTGCCTTCAACCAAGTCCAAGGTATGACGAACGTTAGGCGACCACATTGTATTGCGGATCGCCTCGGGGATACTACCCTCACGCTTCAGCTGGTCCGTCAACTTAATAATCAAAAGCATCTCAGGCTTCCGCTTGTTCCTGTAATAACTCCCATAAGGGGCGTGGAACGAAAACGGGGAATTCCCGGCGACTGCCTTGAGGCAGATCAGCATCAACTCGTCAGGAGTCACAGCGCATACCGACGGCGAATGGGCATGGGCGGCGAACCAACCGGTGTCACCGACTAAATAGTTCTTCGCGTTGTTTATCGGATTCGTGCCCTTGTAGCGCAATGAAAATTCGTCCCGCCCGTGGGTGATGGGATCGAAATTCGGCGCTCCACGAGTGATGGCATGCCAAGACAGGTTGGTGTACAAGGCGTTTCCGCCCAGAAAGATGGGCTTCCTCAGGCGCTTCTGGAATGCCAAGGCGAATTTACCCACGTTCCGCCAGCCAGGCGGATTTTTGGTCCATTCCTCACCGGCGTCGAAATAGGCCATGTCAGCACCGGTTTCATTGAACACGTAGGCGAGATTGTCAACGATCTCGTCGAACATCGTGCTTTCGATGTCAGGCGTGTATTTGGTATGCCCCCAAATGGGGAAGCAATTCACCAGAACACCCACGGCGGCGCCCTTGGGGTGTGCCTTTTGTAATGTTCCGTGAAGCCCACGCTCGCAACCCGTCAACCGATTGCCATCCTTGCCTGAATACCTCACCACCTCGCCGTCCAAATTCAAGTCGCCATTTTCTGGCCATGGTGATAAATCGCCGGCAACGACAAGCTCCTTGGCGTCAGCAGCCATGTCCTGCTCCAGCACGCTCCGGTGGCTTTGCAGCAAGCGGCTGTCAGCCTTGGGCGAGATGTAGGGATCACGCATGCCGAGACGACCTCCCCAGCCGACCATCCCCTGCATCGCGTGCAAGCCGACCTGAAGTCCCGCGTCATGGATTTTCTTGCAGACTCGCTTCAGACTTTCCATGCCATCCGGATAGAGGTTCCGATTAGGAGCATAGGTCGGAGTCGAGTCCCACCATCCATCCGATATTTCGATGCAGCCAAAGCCGCCCCGCGCAAACTCAATGACCTCATCAACATTCGCTTCTGTCACCCCAAAGGCCATCATATACGAGGCAAAACGTCCTGGATGGCGACGCAACCACACCCCGTCACGAACAGGATGGAACAGGTCTTGTTCGATCTCAACGGCCTCAATGGTATCAAGCAACGACTCGCTGGGAACCACCGCCAACGCCACTTTCGCGCCAAGCATTCCGAATTGCTTATAAGCAGTCGCCGTCAGGCCCAGCTCTTTGGCCATACTACTCGTAGCATTCGTCTTGTCGTTGCATGACAGCAACACCGCCGAAACGCCGTCGCCCGAAGCCGTGTTCAGTAAGCCACCATAATTTTCAGACAGCCCCAGGTTCATCTTCAGAAAACTGATCTCGCTGACATCCGGCCCGCGAACATCCGTCACCATGAACGTAACGTACGAGTCATAGCACCTGAACAAGACATCCATGGAATAACCAGGCTCAGCAAATACGCAAGTCAGACGATTGCCCACACCGCGTTCCAAGCCTACCAATGGCAACCAACCGCGATCGCCGGCCTTCATCCTGAAAAACACACAACCCGATCCTAGAATCGGTTTCTCTTCGGGAAGTTTCGCGACTGTCTCAACCACTTCACCCTTGGACGACAATACCAATCGGCAATGACGATTCTCGATCACTATCGGCTCAGTCTTCGCAAGGGACGGAGTCGCAACCATCTCTACCTGCAAGTCGTCAAGCTCGAAGATATCGCCGTCACTATCTGGAACGCAGACAAACAAACACACTCTTTGGGCTTCTGACGGCTCGGCCATAAACCAAAACGACACATTACGCCACTCCGAACAGGGAGACGACAAGACAAAGTCCTGCTTCACAACCACCCCCCCCGCCGGCGGATAACGATAAAACCCTATCGCGCCCTTCGTGCCCTTCACCTTTGCCGATACCTTGTACCACTGGTAGTTCTTGAACCACGGGGCAGGCTGGTAGACGTGTCCTGCGCGTTTCAAGTCGTTGCTCGTCAGTTTCAAATGATATCCGCCCTCTGCCGAGGGCACCATCTCCAGCTTGCCGGTCAGGCTGGGATTCAGAACCCAGCCCTTGGGTCTCAAGGTCGGCGTACCGGATACCTCCCATACGCCATAGCCATGATCGTCAGTGGCGCGACCCCCGCATGGCTCAACTTGGTTAAAATCACCGTTGACAACAGACTGGGCCGAGGCAACCGCAGACACCGCCAATAGGCAACACAAAAACGCTAGCATCAGTAAGTCCTCCAGTTTATCGCTAATGTGCGAAGTTTTGTCACAGCCGTCCCATAGTCACTGGAATTACCTGTTTGTTGGGCATATGCGAGCACGAGGCCGTCTGATTTTTCGGTAATGTGCGAAATCTTGTGATAGAAAGAGAGACTTGACATGCGCCATAGGCGCTTAACTATGCTTAACCCCAGGCTGAAGCCTGGGGAAAATGCTCTCCAGTCAATCGTGCCCCATAGGGGCACAACTGGATGCCTGACAAACACAATCTGAACACGATTACAGACCATGTTCAACCAAGACTTCGGTGCTGTAGTGCCTCTACGAGGCACTGTTCGCTAGGACACCTTACCCCAGGCTGAAGCCCATAAGCGTTAAGTTGTTTCAAGCAATCTCAACTTCGCCACCCACAATTCAGGATTTTAGGAGGGGAAAGATCATCGGTCAGTCATTGATATCTGTTATCCCTGCAGCCTTTTTGACCGTCCTGCCGCATAACCTTCATCCCGGTGGTATTTGAGCGCTGAAGGCGCGATCTATGATAGCCCAGGGCAAGCGACGCCGAAGGCGGAGCGTCGCCCTGGGTAGAGCGCCATAATGGTCCGTGTTCCTCGGCCTCTTTGGCCCCAGTCGGCAAAGCTGACTGGGGCCAAAGAGGCAATGGAACGATATGTCTTCCCTTTGCTGTACCTGCGCCCTGCACGGTGTTTATTTAGGTCGCCCCTACAGGGCTCCTTTCGGATAGGATTCTTACCCAGGGCGACGCGCCCTGCGGGCGCTTGCCCTGGGCTTTCTTAGGCCGCGCCTTTGGCGCTGAAAACCAAAGGCCGCAAGAAAGCTTGGTAGCAATGGCTGACCAATTACGGGAAAGATATTCTAGGCCGTATTTGTTGCTTTGAAAAGGGGAACT
>JAQWBY010000458.1 GCA_028706165.1 Lentisphaeria bacterium
CCCGCACCGCTATCGAACGGGGGCCGCCGCGAAACCGTGGAGGCGGGAACCGGCGACAACATTGGCCCAGCAGGTCGCGTCCCATCGCGGCGATAAGGGGCATATCGCGCCGATATTATCAATGGCTGACCGATTACCAGCGCGTTTTTCGCCCACCCTCCAGACCGTGAAAAATACGCTAGCCAGCCTATATTACTGGTTTCGCTGGGGATGCCCGCACCACTGGCGGGCAACATGAGGACAAATTCACTCTGCCCGCCAACGCCATTCGTGCCCGTCAGCTGTTCACAGCTCAAAACAATCAGGTGAAGCACATGGATAACGCACAACTGCTGGTGGCTGAACAGGGCCCGCTGATACTCTTCCAACTCCACGGCCGCGGCACCCTCAAGCTCTGCCAGGAATTTTCCCTCTACTGCGACGACATGCTGGCCAGAGACGACATCAAGAGCGTCATGCTTGACTTGGCCAACTGCAGCAGCATGGACAGCACGTTCATGGGCATCATGGTCAAAATCGGCATCCGCGCCAAAGGCCGCCTGGCACTGCTCGTGGTCAACGCCAATGACAACCACCACGAGCTCCTCGACGGCGTCGGCGTCTCCCGCGTGTGGAAATATATCGACGCGCCAGTGCCCAATCCTTCCTGGGCCACTCTGGCTGCCGCCACCGCTGGCGCAGTCAAGGACATGGCCGCCAAAAGCCAGATCATCCTCGAAGCCCATCAAGCACTCATGGCCATCGATCCCGCTAATATTCCAAAATTCCAAAATGTGGTCGATATGATCGCAAACGAGACCAACAGCAACCAATCATCACGGAGTAATTGATCATGCACAAGCACAATGCTTTCAGTCTGTCCTTGACACTTTGTGTCGCGGCCCTCTTAATGGCCATCACCGCCATCGCCCAGGATAAAACGGCCTACGTCAACATGGAAAAAATCTTCGAGGAGTACTACAAAACCGTCAACGCCAATATCGCCTTCGAACAACAGAAACAAGACTTCGAAGAACGCGTCACGATGCTCCGCGGCGAACTCGAGGCACTCGCCAAGGAAACCCAGAAATTCGAGGAAGACAGCCAGAACGAACTTCTCAGCATGGCCGTCCGCGAAGACTCCCGCCGCAAATTCCAGCTGCGCCTCGAACGCCTCCGCGGCAAAAATGACGAATTCGAGCGCTTCCGCCAGGAAAACATGCAGAAGCTCCAGCGCATCCGCGGCACCAAGGAAGAAGAACTCGTCGAAGAACTCCTCACCATGGTGCGCAAATTCGCCGAAGTACGCGGCTACAGCCATGTCTACGAAGTGTCCGGCCGCACCCTCAATCGCGTGCCGGTGCTGCTGGTTTACCCCAAAGAGCAGGACGTGACCGACGTCGTCGTCAATATCGCCAACGCCGGCCACGAAGAAGAACTCGCTGACGCCAAAGCCCGTTACGAGGCCCTGCGCAATCGCAATAAGCCCACCGCCGCCACCGGCGACACCCCGCCGCCGGCAGCCGATGCCGCCCCGAAAGCCGAATAAACAAGCACCACCAGCGCAGCGCGTTGCGTTGCGTTGCGTTGCCCGCCGGCAAGCGCCGCCGGCCACTCAGGAGTCAAGCCATGTACGTTGAGAAGACATGCGAGGAGATCGCCACCCTGGTCCACGGTCGCCTCTGTGGCAGCTGCCCGCGGGGCCTCAGCGGTGTCGCCTCCCTCAAGGAGGCCATGCCCAGCGACATTGCCTTCCTCGGCAATGACAAGTACCGTGAGCAAGTCCTGCCCTCACGGGCCGGCGTCGTCCTGGTGCCGGAAAATTACGATGTGCCACCGCCGGCCGGCCGGGCCTGGATCACCTGCGCGGACCCATCGCAGGCCTTCAGCACGCTGGTCACCATTTTCACTCCACCGCCCATCAGCTATGCGCCAGGCATCCATCCCAGCGCCGTCGTCGCGCCCGACGCCGTCATCCCCGCCAGCGCCCATGTCGGCCCCTGCGCCGTCATCGGCGCCAAAGCGCAGATCGGCGAACACTGCGTCATTGGCCCCGGCTGCGTCATCGGCCAGGAAACCTACATCGGCGAGTACACGCTCCTCTACGCCAATGTCGTCATCCGCGAACGCTGCAGCATCGGCAAGCGCGTTATCCTTCACCCCGGAGTGGTCATCGGTGCCGACGGCTTTGGCTACAACTCGTCCCAACAGGGCCACGAGAAGGTTCCCCAGGTCGGCATCGTGCAAATCGATGACGATGTCGAAATCGGCGCCAACAGCTGCGTCGACCGAGCGCGCTTCGGCCGCACTTGGGTCCAACAGGGCACGAAGATCGACAATCTCGTCCAGATCGGCCACAATGTCCAGATCGGCGCGGGCTGCCTCATCGTCGCCCAGGTCGGCATCTCCGGCAGCAGCACCCTCGGCCGCGGCGTCATCCTGGCCGGCCAGGCCGGCCTTGCCGGCCACCTCACACTTGGCGATGGCGCCATCGTCATGGCCCAGGCCGGCGTTTCCAAAGACCTCGCGCCCGGCGCCGTGGTCTTCGGCTCGCCAGCTATGGACCGCCGCGAATTCGCCAAGCAAAATATGTACATCGGCCGCTTGGACAAGACTGCCGCCAGCATCAAGGAACTGACGCGCGAACTCGGCGAGCTCAAAGCCAAACTGGCCGCACTCGAAGAGAATAAATAGCTGCCGTCGCAGCGCCCCCGCTGGCGCTATTTCAGGCTGAGCGGGGCTGACAAAAGACCAACACGCCCAAGCTGCCAGGGTGCTTCTCTGCTCCCCCCAAAACGCGCACCGCTCTCACGCTGACACGCGCAACGCCGTGCGCCGCTGCCGCAGCCGCGACCAGGCCAGATACTTGCGCCGGAAATCGTGCACCAGCATTTGCTTGGCCTGCCGACCAAGCAACACCGTCCCCGCACCAAGCATTGCCCACGAGAAGCCGTAACAAAGGGTGCCGCCATACAACCAGCGGACGTCCTTGCGCGCACCCGCAATCAGGCTTGAAACCAATAGACCGATATACCCAAACGGACAGTTGATCGCCACCAGCCAAAAACCAATCTTGAAACGAAGATTCTCGGCATGCCGCAACGCGCTCTTGT
>JAQWBY010000090.1 GCA_028706165.1 Lentisphaeria bacterium
GGCCCTCGGAGCGCCTGTCCTACACGGACAGCCTGGATCGACTCCTGTGGAGCTGGAACGCACTGACCGGCAACGGCTATATCATTCTTGGTGGCGAGGATTTGGTGCCAGCCGGCAAAGGCACGGTGGCCTACCGTCATAACGACTGCATCAACGCGGTTTTCTTTGACGGCCACGTCGAGCCCCTGAACTACCGCCGCATGCAAACCGATTCGGCGGTGCGCACACCACGCGCGCTATAAACTGCTGCGGGCAGCGCGGCGTATCACATCACACCTAGCCTCTTGGCCCCGGAGATTCTGCGCCGGGGCCTTTTTTATGCGTTTGGCTATTGTTTTCGGAGGCAAAATTGTGTATAATGTGCGCGTGTTGCCGGTTCTACGAGGGATTCCCTAACCAAGGAAGCATTACAGGCCATGAAGAAAGTCTTTACGTTGATTGAATTGCTCGTTGTTATTGCGATTATTGCGATCTTGGCGGCGATGCTCCTGCCGGCCTTGAGCAAAGCGCGGGAGAAAGCCCGGAGCATTTCCTGCACGAACATCATGAAGCAGTTTGGCACGGCGTCCATTATGTATGCTGGTGACTACAGTGATCGCTGGGTACCGGTGGTAACGCCGACGGTGTATGACAACAACCCCTTCCGCAGCTATCTGGGCGTACCAGAAGTGGCTGTTACGGGCACCGGAGGTCGTTTCCCGCCAAATATGCTTTGCCCGAGTTCCCGCGGCGCACGCTCCCTGAATGCAGCCGGCACCGGCTATTTTGGTTCCTCTTACGGCGTCAACTATCAGGGCTTGCATAGCGGCACGTGGGTAGAAACCGGCTATGTGCTGACGGCAATTCCAAAGCCTTCCGAACGCCTGGCCTACGCCGACGGCCTGGATTGGCTGCTCTATAACTGGGATCCATATACAGCCAGCAAGGGCTATATCGCTATTGGCGGCGATGTGTCAACTGTCGGCGGAGTCGGCACGGTGGCCTATCGACATAATGATTGCGTCAACGCGACGTTCTTCGACGGCCACGTCGAGCCACTGCATTATCGCCGCCTGCGCTCCGATGGCGCTGTACGTGGCGATCCAAGGAAGTAAACGGCCCGCCACTGGCTTCTGGCAGTACACTCCTCACACAGCCCCGGGGCATCAGCTCCGGGGCTGTTTTTTTGCGGGCATGCCGGTCGGCGCAGACAGCTCAAGACGGCTTGGTGCCGCCGCGGCGGAAGAAGCGCGATGCCTCGGCGCGGTAGGAGAAGGAGAAGTCCACGGGCTCGACGTCCAGCGACTCCAAGGTGACGCCGATGTCGTCCTGCGCGGACGTCAAGGCGTTGAGAATATCCTTGCTCTGCGCACTGCGGACGACGAAGGTGCAGCGCTCGCAGGCGCCGCCGGGAGCATCGCCGAGGCTGATTTGCTGGAGGCGCGCGCTGGTGGCGGCGCCCGCGCCGGCGGCGATGGCTACATCCGCATACTTGCCGGCGAATTCCTCTTGACAGATGAGGGTGATTTTTTCGCTGCGGGATTGCAGACTGAAGCCACTGTCGGGGTCAAGCACGGGGAAACGCCGGCGCCAGGCGGTACTTTTTTCCAGTCGGTCAATGGCGGCGACGACCTGCTCGATGGTAGCGGCATGCTGCTGTGGGCCAACGAGGAGGCTGGAGTCGAGGATGCCGGCGGCGACGGGGCTGCAGTAGATAAAGCCGCGGCCAGGCCGGTTCAGACGGCCTTTTTCAATTAGCATGCGCATCAGGCCCTCGGCGTCCCAGGCGGGCACTAGCAGGCGGATAATTTCTTTCTCGGAGGGGACGGTAATACGCAGTAGGCCCAGGCGATCGCGGAGGCCCGTGCCGGCGCCGAGGGTGACGACGGGCACGCCGGTGCCGAGCTCCAGGGCCACGCGCGCCAGCTCTTCGCCGGTGCCGCTAATGGATGTAATGCAGGTGATGAGGGCCAGGTCGCGCAGCAGTCCCGGTGGGTAGTCGTCTTGGTCAACAATGGGCGCTGCCGCCGTCAGGGGATTCTGGAAGAACGAGCGGCATTCCTGGGTGAAGATGGTACCATGTCCTGGCTGATTGATCTGCAGGGCACTAGCCAGGCGTTGCACGACGGGCTCGGAGAGCTCGGGTGGCACACTGAAGTGGATGACGTCAATCGGGCTGTCTTCCAAACGCTCGCTAAAGCCCGGGAGGCCGAAAGGGCGGCTGCGCCGCCGCCGACGAACACAGCGGCCGCTTTCGACGAACACCGAGCGCAAGCCGATGTTGCCCAGTTGTTCCATGGCGCCATGGTTGCGCTCGCGGCGAATGGCGCAGGTCACGCGGTGTATGGTCTGCAGCTGCTCACTCATGGTCATTTGCTCCTTCTGCGGCGCGGGCGAAGGTCCGTTCCCGCATGCGAATGGCCACGCCAAAGAGCATGACAGTGAGGATCGGATAAACCGATGCCATGGCGAGGATGCCGAAGCCATCGGCGATATTGAGTTGTTCACCCAGCCCCAGCCCCATGGCCAGCACCAGCGGCACGGTGATGGCGCCGGTGGTGACGCCACCGCAGTCCCAGGCGATGCCGGCGAAATCGTCGTCGTTGGCGATAGTCAGCGGAAACAGCAGCAGGTAGGGCGGCAGCAGCATCCACGTCATGGGAATGTTGTAGAGAATACGGATGACGCCCACAATCAGCCCGATGCCGACGCCGATGGACACGGCGCGAATGATGGCCACGCTTTTGACGGTGCCGACCGTCAGGTCCTCCACCGTGCGTCCCAGTGCCTTCAGTGCCGGCTCGGCAACGGTCGAGCCGTAGCCCATGCCGAAAGCAAAAAGGAGGATGAGCAGCAGACCAATGCGGGTGAGCTCCGGATGTATCAGGGGCGATGTCCGCACATGATGCGTATAAACGCGTTCGACCTCGTTGTACCAGTCGGGGTTGAAAGTGAGCGTCTGGACCTTTTGGCCGTCAAGGAGCTGGAAGACCCTGACACTGCCGCCCGCGCGGCTGGCCGCCGGGATGAGGATCGCCGGGTCGAAGTCCTTAATGACAATCTGGCCCTTTTCTACCGTGGTATCGCGATAGACCTGCGGAAGCCGCGCGCCGACCTGGTTGCCCAGCTGGCTCAGGCCCACGCGAATGCCAATGCCGAGCAGGCACATGCCAAGCAGGCAAAAAGTGATGCCGAGCGCGACTTCGTCAAGGTAGCGCGGACGGTCGCGCAACAGCAGGAAGAGTATCAGCGCCAGAAAAACCGTCAACGGCAGGACTGCCCGCGCCGCATGGCCGGATTCCTCCCGCAGCAGGCCCAACAGCGAAGTGTCATTGGCCGCTACGCCAGCGTCGCTGACGCCAACCACGCCGATGGCGCCGCCGCCGCTGCCGCTGCCGTCCGGGTCGCCCGCAGCGGCGAATTGCGCGCGAGCAGCGGCACTGCCCATGCGCAAGGCGTAGGCGCGCAGCGCGTCGTCGCCACCGAGGAGCGCCACCGCCTGCGGGCGCATGGCCGGCGAGAAGAATTCCTCTTCGCTGCATGGCTGCGGCACATGGGGCAGAAGCAGAATGCCGAGCGCTAGCACGGTCAGCACCGGCAAAACCGAGGCGAGGGCGACCGTACCAAAGCTGTCGGCGGCGCTTTCACTGCGGCCGGATGAACGAGAAATGCCGACCCCCAGGGCGAGCATGAGCGGCACGGTTACTGGGCCAGTGGTGACCGCGCCGGCGTCCCAGGCCAAGCCAAGCACGGCCGCCAGATTGCTGGAATGCGCAGCCAGGACACTGATCGGCAAAACCAGCGCCAGAACACCTAGGATGATCGGCTTGATGGAAAAGCCCAGATAGAAACGCATCAGACCAATGGCCGCGGCGATGCCGACGCCGATGGCGATGGCGCTGATCAGCCACTCGGGGCGCTGTTGCAGCAAAAAAAACAACAAGGGCGCGTCCCAGGCACAAATCGTGCTGCCGACGGCCCGCAGGGCCGCAATGGCCGGCTCCGCGAAGGTCGCTCCGGCACCGATACAAAAGCCGATAGGAATGATAATCTTCAGACCGCCATGGGAGGTCAGCTGTATGCCCACACGCTGAGCCAGCGGCATCAGCCCGAGTATCAACCCCTCCAAAAACAGCGCCAGGCCCACCACTACCAGCGCAATGCCACCTGCTATCACCAGTGCCTGCGCCGGTGCCCGACCAAACACCAGCATCTGAAAAGCCACGAGGTAAATGACAATAAACGCAACAGATTTGAGCTGCTCGCGCAAACGTGACGACAAATAGTCGCCAACCAGCCGCAAAACAGTGGATGGCGGCAATGTTATTTTGTTCTTAACCATACTGTTATGAATAATGAACGGCGGACTCGCAGACCAAACGCCAGAGGAAAATAGGACTGGTGAATTATGCTGTGCGGCGGTTTTTAGTCTGCCTCACAATTAATCATTTACAAGAAATGGCCAAAAAGTTTCTGGCATGGAGCAGATTCGCTGTCTGGCCTGGATGGGGAGCAGGGCGGCGCTCCCAGGATGGATGCCGCGCTGGGACGGAAAAGGCCTTGGACTGCCAAACAACCACTCTCAAAAAATAATCTGCGTTAATCTGCGTAATCTGTGGATAAAAAAACGCCACTGCCGCCGGGACGGCGGCGGTGAGTCTGGACGTGCTTGGCCAATGTGGCGCCCTTCGGGCGCAATTCCAAGTTGCTGTCACACCCCGGGTTGCGGCGCCCTCCGGGCGCCTCACCCGGGGATATGCATGGTACGGCCCTCCGGGCCGAACTTGGCCGATCTGGCATTTTATGGCCGCGAAGCGGCAGAAGCGCTGAAAGCGCGAAACATACCAGCCCAGGACAAGCACGCTGAAAGCGTGCGCCGCCCTGGGTTACGCGCCCTCTACGCTCGTGTTCCTCGGCCCCTTTGGCCCCAGTCGGCGAAGCTGACCGGGGCCAAAGGGGCAATGGAACCTGAGATTTCCGCCGCCCTTTGCGGCAGCGGGTTTCATAGGAGTAACCACCCCGGTGGGGAATACACCGGGGACAATTTACAGGAAACCCACGGCCAGTCGCCGCCCGGCCACCCGACCTTGATTTCCGCCGACCTTTGCGGCAACGGGTTTCATAGGCGCGATTGATAATGGCCGGCCTCAGGGGACGCCAGGGACCAGTGGGACTGATTGGCGGCGGGGCGCTGGGGCGAGGACTCACGTCTCACGCCTCACGACTCATGGCCGGGACTGTGGGGACTTTCGGGACCGTGGGGAATGACGCTTTGGACACAAAGGACTGATTGGGGACTTCCTGGACTTCGGGGACCGGTTGCTTGATACCCGGGACTGCTGGGAGCGCCACCATCCCGGCACTTTTCGGCCCGGAGAGAATGGATCAAGTCGTCAGATTGGCCAAACGACACCAAGCAGCCAATCTATAAAATAATCTGCGTTAATCTGCGTAATCTGTGGACAAAAAAGATGCCACTGCCGCCGGGACGGCGGCGTTCCCAGGACAATTGCCACCGGGACGGCCAAGCCGTGATTCGCGACGACGCTGCTTGAGAAGAGCTTCTCTTTGCATTATCTTAGGGCGTTTTTTTGTGTCTTTTCGTGCTGAGAGATTTGGTACAAACAAGCTAGTGGGCCTGTTGCGCGCATACTGCTTGTCGCCTGGTAGATGACGGTTTGTGGCAAGCAACTGATTGGTCTTCATTCATGAAAAGAAGAATAGTGGTTACCGGTGCCGGAGTCACCAGTTCACTGGGGTTAACACCAGCAGAGTTATATCAGTCACTGCTTGCGGGCAAGAGTGCGGTACGGCTGATGCCCGAATGGCAAGGGCTGGTGCCGGTCGGATCGGACCACATCAGCGCGGCACCGGTGGCAGTATCACCGGAAATAAGTAAAAGCATCAAGAGGCACTATCGCCGTTCCATGGGCAATGCGGCCCTGTTTGCCACATTGGCGGCGCAGCAGGCCGTTGCCGAGAGCGGCTTGGATGCCGAGATTCTCGGCAATGGTCGGGCCGGCTGCATCATCAGCTCCACCATCGGCAGTTCCTCCGAAGTCTATGAATCAACCAAGGCAGTCATTGAGCAGCGCTTCAATGACCTGTCGGCTTGTCAGTTTTTCCGCATTGTGTCGCATTCATCGGCATTCAATGTGGCCAATTTTTTTGGTATCAACGGCGTGCAGTTGTCGCCGTGTTCGGCCTGTGCGTCGTCCCTGCAGTCCATTGGCCTGGCCTACGAGCAGATATTAGCGGGCCGGCAGGAGCTGTTTTTGGCAGGCGGGTCGGACGAAGTGACGCCGATTGTGCTGGGGTCATTCCGGCATCTGTATGCGCTGGCGGACAGCGACGAGCTCCCGCCGGAGGAATTATCGCGGCCCTTTGATGCTCGGCGTTGCGGCCTGGTCTGCGGCGAAGGCGCCGGCATTTTGGTCGTCGAGGAATACGAGCACGCCCGGCGGCGTCAGGCGCCGGTGCTGGCTGAGATCATCGGTTATGCGACCAACTGCACGGGCTCGCAGATCAGCCAGTCTGACAGCGCGTCCATTGAGGCGTGCATGCGCCTGGCCCTGGCGGATGCGCAGATTGCGCCCGACGATGTCGATTACGTCAGTGCTCACGCCACCAGCACAGTCGCCGGTGACCGGGAAGAAGCGGCGGCAATTCGGGCCGTTTTTGGCGATCGGGTGCCCGTTTCGAGTGTGAAGGGCCAGCTCGGGCACACACTTGGCGCCTCTGGCGGGATTGAAACTGCGGCGGTGCTGGCGATGATGCGCCATGGCGTGATCCTGCCCAACGCCAATCTCGCGGTGGTGGCCGAGGACTGCGCCGGGCTGGACTTGCCGACGGCGCCGCGGCAACAGCCGGTCCGAACCGTGGTGAAAAACTGCATTGCCTTTGGCGGGGTCAATGCCACACTGATAATGCGTAGCGCTGAAGCGGGAGCATGAGCCGGCCGGGGCGCGCGCTGAGCTGGCGAGGAAAGGACTTGTGATGACGCGGGACAGACTTATTGAGTTGATCAACCAGATATTTGTTGACCAATTTGAACTTGAGCCAGAAGAATTGACGCCGGAAAAGCGCATTTTTGAAGACTTTGCGTTGGACAGCCTGGATATTGTTGATTTGATCACCGGCCTACAGCGGAAATTTGGCATCTCACTGCGTGACAACAAGGATGTGCAGCAGATCCGGACCCTGCAGGACATCTATGACCTAGTGGAGAAGCTGGCCCGTGATAACCCTGATTTGATTGCCAAACTGCCGGAATAATGCACAAGCATGTGGCTGTCCATACTCATCTATAGCCTGCTGGTTCTTTCATCGCTACTTTTCTGCCTGATATTTGGCCTGCCCTACCTGCTATCCTTGGCGCTGCCGGAGCGCCTGCGGGGCCGGGTGATTCGTTATATCATTTTGGTCTACGGGCGCATGATTGTCTATGTTGCGATGCGGCCCTGCATTCGCGTCCGTTTCGAGGACTTGTCGGGCGGGCCGCGCCGTCCCGGCATCTACGTTTTCAACCACCGCTCGTCATCCGACCCCTTTCTGGTATCCGTACTCGGCGAAGAGATAGTCCAGATTGTCAATGGCTGGCCGATGCGCCTGAAATTCTACGGTTATTTCGCCCGTCTCGGCGAGTACATTGACTCGACGGCGGGGGATTACGCGTCTTTTGCAGCGCAGATCAGAATGCTGAATGAGCGGGGCGTATCGATTGTGGCCTTTCCGGAAGGCACCCGCTCTGGCGGACGGCACATGAACGCCTTCCGCAGCGGCATTTTTCACATTGCGCGGGAATTGCGCCTGCCGATCTATCCCGGCTGCATTGCCGGCAACGAAGAGATGCCGACGCGGCGGTTCAAGTTCAAGAAAAGCGGTACGATCATGGTGCGGTTGTTGCCGCCCATCGTGCCGACCGAGCAAGATCAGTTCCCCAGCGCCTACGCATTGAAAATAGCCGTGCACCGCCGCATCCGGCAGGAAACGGCGAAGATGGACAAGGAGTTGGACGATGCCGTCATTCAGCCTGGAAAATGACTTGTCCCTGCAATCGGCGGCGGTGATCCGGTCCGAGCAGGAGCGGCTGCTGAACGAGCATGTGGCCTACTGTCGGCGGCATTCGCCCTATTATCGCCGATTGCTGGCGGGGCTACCGGAGCGCGCCTTGCGGCTCGAAGAGCTGCCGTTGCTGCCCTTGACCGACAAGTGCGATCTGGCGGAGCATAACGACGATTTCATTGCCGCGCCGCAGCGTGCGATTGCCGACATCTGTTTTACCAGTGGCACGACGGGCCGGCCCTGCCGGATTGCCTACACGGCGTCGGACCTGGAGCGCCTGGCCTACAATGACGCCCGCGGCTTTCTGGCCGCCGGCTTGAGCGCTGACGACACCGTACTGATGACCTGCACGATGGACCGCTGTTTCATTGCTGGGCTGGCCTATTACCTGGGCGTGGTCAAGATTGGCGCGGCGGCTGTGCGTAACGGCCTGACCAGCATGGAAAGCCACGCGGAGATCATCCGTGCTGGCCAGATCACGGCGATCGTCGGCGTGCCGTCCTTTTTGGCCAAGCTCGGGCACTATCTGCAGGAAAAGGGCATTGACGCCAACGGCATCCGCCACCTGATCTGCATTGGCGAGCCGCTGCGGACCCGCGCGATGGGCCTGACGCCGCTGGGCGAGAAGCTGGAGTCATATTGGCCCGGGGCGGTGTACTCGACCTACGCATCATCGGAAATCGTCACCAGCTTTACCGAATGCGCCGGTCGCTGCGGTGGGCATCCCCCGGCCGACCTGGCGCTGGTCGAGATACTGGACGACGCGGGGCAGCCGCTGCCGCCGGGGCAGGAAGGCGAAGTGACGGTGACGCCCTTGCAGGTCACCGGCATGCCCCTCCTACGTTTTCGCACCGGCGACATCAGTTTCCAGCTGGCGGCTGACTGCCCCTGTGGGCGTCGCACGCTCCGCCTGGGGCCCATTCTCGGCCGCAAAGCACAGATGCTCAAAGTGCGGGGAACGACCTTGTTTCCCAGCGCCTTCTTTCATGTACTCGATCAAATTGACGGCGTCGACAATTACTACCTGGAAGTGTCAGGCCAGGCTCTGTCGGACGAAATTGACCTGTATATCTCCTTCCATGCCGGGGACATGGACAGCCTGCGCATTGCGGACGCGCTTTTCGCCAGCACCCGCCTGCACGTCAATCTGCATAGCGTGTCCTGCGCGGAAGCGCGGCAGAAAGTCTTCGGCAGCTCCAGGAAGCCCGTGCGTTTCTTCGATCTGCGCCAGCCCTAAGCCCCCTGGAGCCGTCGTATGTTTGACCTTCACCACTATGATTTCACGGATGCCGAGATAGCCGCGGCGGCCGCGGCGGACCGCCTGCTCTCCCTGGAAGTCGAGTTCAACCGCCAGTGCAACTACCGTTGTCCCTACTGTTATGCGGCGGCATCTGAGCACGCGCCGGCTCAGTATGATCCGCAGGTGATCGATGTCGCGGTCAGTCAGGCGGCAGCGTTGGGCGCCCGGAAGATTGTCATTCTGGGGGGCGAGCCGTTGCTGTTCAAAGGCCTGCGGGAAAAAGTATCAATGATCAGAGCTCGCGGCCTCGGTGTCGAGATACACACCAATGGCTCGATCATGACCGCCGAACTGGCCAGCTTTCTCTTTGCCCAGGGCTGCCGCGTGGTCGTCAAATTCAATACCCGCAACCCGGCCGTGCATGAACTGCTTACTGGCGTGAAGGAATCGCTGGACAACTCCTTGAACACCCTGCGACTGCTGCAGGAAGCCGGGTTCAGCGAGGACATGCTAGGCGCCAGCAGCGTGATTTCCGCCGACAATATCGACGAAGTGGTAGACTTGTGGAAATATCTGCGCCAGCGAAAGATCCGGCCACATTTTGAGATATTGACCCCCCAGGGTCGGCTGCTTTCCCACCAAGAGCTGGAAGTGGACCTCCGCCGGCTGCAGGCGGTCTTCACCGAGATTGAGCAGTATGACCGCAGCATCGGCCATGCCTGGGACGCGCAGCCACCCTTGGTCGGCGCAAAATGCCTGCGGCACACCTACTCGGCGCTGATCAACGCCGCGGGCGAGGTCTTTCCCTGCGTGGGCATTGACATCGCCATCGGCAACATTCTCGACCAGCCCCTGGCGAAGATTTTGCGGGACAGCGTGATCATCAAGGATTTGAAGAACCATCAGGAGATGATCAAGGGCCCCTGCCGGGTATGCGACAAAGCGACGAGCTGCTATGGCTGTCGCGGCGCCGCCTATCAGTTGACAGGCGACTATCTGGCATCGGATCCCCTGTGTTGGCGGAACGCCGACAAACAGGCACAGATTCAGGCGCTGCCCGTGGCGGCGGCGCCTTACATCCCGCATCGCCCGCCGATGGCGATGGTGGAAAAGATCGTCAAGGCCGGCGTGACGCATGTGGTATCTGCGGTGATTCGTCCGGACAACCTCTTTGTCAATGGCGCCGGCGTGCTTGACCGCGCGGTGATTCCAGAGTTGGTAGCGCAGGCTGGGGCGGCGATGGATTCATTCCATTACGATGGGCGAGTCCGCCCGGGCTTTCTCGCCATTGGCCATGCCATTCGTTACAGCCGCGATATTCACTGCGGGGACGAGATCAGCATCACCCTCCGTGAAAACAACATTCTGGACAACTGGTATCAGCTCAATTTCAGCATCAGCAACCAGCTTGGCGAGTTATGCGCGGAAGGCGAGGTCAACGTATGCATTATATGAGAATCATCGCGTTGCTGTTATTGTGCCCTCTCAGCCTGCTCCGGGCGGCAGACACCGCGATGGCCGCGACGGCTGCGGCGCCGACGCTGGCGGAGTTCGCGGCGTGGTTGCGGCCGCTGGCGGCCGTGCACAGTGTCCAAGCGGAGTATCGGCAGACGCGCCACCTTCGCTCACTGGATTTCAGCCTGAGCATCCATGGTCACATGGCGCAGGAGCAGGGCCGGCGCCTGCTCTGGGCGACTACCAGTCCCATGCGCTCGACCTGCATTTTCAGCGAGGATTCGTTCCAGCAATGGGATGCTGAAACCGGCAAGATCACGAGCCTGTCGGCGGCGGACATGCCATGGCTGAAGGTACTGTTCAGCTGCCAGAAACAATGGCTGAGCGGCGATCTGGACGCCCTTGCCACCGACTTCAGCATCGAACCGCTGGACGACCACACCCTGCGGCTTACCCCCCGGCGCCAGGAGTTCCAGCTGTTCTTCACCCAGATTGAGATGCGTTTCCGGCCGTCCTACGACGCCATTGCACGCCTGGTGTTCAGCGAAAAGAATGGCGATTCCATGCAGATGGATTTTTTCAACATCAGAAATAACGAGCCCATACCCAAGCAGCTATGGATGCTACCGCCAAAATAACCCGATGGCTGACCGGGGCACTATGCCTGGTCCAGCGGCGGCGTCGAGTGGCCTGGGCTGCCGTGCTCGTCCTGCTAGGCGTAATGGCCTTCACGGCGCTGCGCGTGGGCACGTTCAGCAACGACCTCGGGCACATGTTCCCCGCCGACTCCCTCTCAGGCAACCTATACCGCCTGATGACGCGGAGCGGGCTTGGCGACTCTATCCAGCTGGAATTGGACTCGGGCCAGGCGGGCGGCGCCCCGGCCATGCTGCCGGCCGTCGACCGGCTGGTTGCGGAGTTGAGCGACATGCCTGGCATCAGTTCGGTAGACTTCAGGCTTGCCGGCGGCATAGCCGACAGTTGGAGTGAACTGGCGCCGGCGTGGCCGCTGTTGACCGACGCGTCCATCCTCGCGACGGCCGATCCCGCCCAGGCGGTTCAGAAGCTGCGCCAGGCCTTGCTGCTGCCGGCCGCGCCGTTGGCGGCTTGGCGACACGACCCCTTCGGCTGGCAGGGCCGGCTATTGGGCGAGCTGCAGACCTTCCATCGGCTGAGCGGCATGAAGATATCGCTGCAGCATCCCTACCTGACCGACGCCGACGCCTCCCGGCTCCTGCTCACCCTGCAATGCCGCCCCGGCGAGCTCACCACCGCCGCGCAGATCGCGCCGCTGCTGGCGACTATCCGCCAGGCGGTGACACGGGAGCTGCCGGGAGTTACGCTCACCATCATTTCGCCGCTGCAGCATGTGCTGGACAATGAACGGGCGGTGCGGCGGGACATTCTGCAAGTCAGTCTCCTGTCGCTGCTGGCCTTACTGATCCTGTTTCTGCTGTTGTACCGCGGTGCCTATGACGCGGTATGGATACCGCTCATACCCTTCGCCACCACGGTCATCGTCACCGGCCTGATGGCGGTCATCTTCGACGAATTCTGCCTCTTCATACTGGGCATTTGCGGCAGCATCGCGGGTCTGGCGGTCGATCAAGGCATCCACGTCTACTCGGCCTACAGCGGGCGTTGGCGGGTCCGTACGCTGGCGCGCATCTGGCCGCCGCTGCTGCTCAGTGCGACGAGCTCGGCGCTGGTATTCTTCATGTTTGCGCTGACCGGCATCCGCGCCTACAGCCAGCTCGGCATTTTTGCTGGCTGCGCCCTGCTGGTCAATGTCATCCTCTCTTTTTTCATTCTCCCCACCCTGTTGCCGCAGCGCCCACGGCTGCAGTTTGCCTGCGCCAGCTTCCAGCCGGGGAAACAGACCGCGTGGCTGATTGTTTGCGCGTGGCTGCTGGGCTCCGCAGCCGCCATCAGCGTCCTGCCACGTATCCGTTTTGATTTCAACCTCAGCGCGCTGGACGGCGCCAGTACCGAAACCCGCCTGAGCGAGGAGGAATTCCAGCGGCGCTGGCGGCGGGATGACGCCGGCAATCTGATCGTCGTCAGCGCCAACGATCGGGACGAGCTGCTGCAGTCCTGCGAAGCACTGGAACGGCT
>JAQWBY010000459.1 GCA_028706165.1 Lentisphaeria bacterium
GTCATGTCATTTGCGAGAAGCCCTTTGTTGCCGAGCTGGACGAGGCCGACGAACTGATTGCGCTGGCGGCGCAGCGGCGTCTGAAGATTGTCGTCGCCCATCTTGGTCGCTACGCATTGGTTTTCCGTGCCATGAAGCAGATGATTGAAGCCGGCGAGATTGGCCGGGTACTGACTTTCTACGGTCGCGGCAAGGAAGACCCGCGTGGTGGTGGCGAGGACATGATGGTCTTAGGCTCGCACATTCTTGATCTTGGCGTGTACCTGTTTGGCGCGCCCGAGCAGGTCTGGGCGGATGTTCGCCAGCTCGACGGTCGGCCCACCACTGCGCAGGACCGCTGCAAGACGGAAGAGCCTATCGGACCGTGCGTCGGCGACGAAGTGCTGGCGTTCTACCGCTTTCCCGGCGGCGTCAACGGCATCTTCGAGAGCCGTCGCGGTCTGGTCACGCGTGGCCCATGTCAGCGCATGGGGCTGGTTGTTGTGGGCACCAAGGGCTCGCTTGCGGTCCGTTACGACGGCAAACGGCCGCTGCGTATCAATCGCTCCGCGACCCTGCCCTTCGAAGACCACGCGGTCTTCGAGGATGTGCCGCTGACGGAAACGCGGAGCATCCCCGGCGCGGTGCCGCTGGATTACGCCGCGATGGGACTGGGCGCCGGCAACTACAGCCACCAGTACTACGCCGATAACAACCGCCTTGCCGCCTGGGACCTCATACAGTCGATTGACGAAGACCGCGAACCCATCTCCAGCGCGGCCGCCGTGCTCCCGTCACTCGAAATGATCGTCGGCGTCTACGCGGCCCATCTGGCCGGACGGCCCGTGGCGCTGCCCCTGCAGGACCGAAAACACCCGCTGAATCACGAGTGAATGGGAGCCCTATGAGGGCGACCAAATAGAGCCGAGGATGAGGCGCGAAAGCGCAAAACCGCACACGTGGTGAGTGAGTTCCATTGCCTCTTTGGTCCCAGTCAGCTGCGCCGACTGGGGCCAAAGAGGCCGAGGAACATGAACATTATTGGCGCTTTACCCAGGGCGGCGCACGCCTTCGGCGCTGCTTGCCCTGGGCTGGTATGTTTCGCGCTTTCAGCGCTTCTGCCGCTTCGCGGCGATGAAATGCCGCGATGACAAAAGGCTGTTTTGTTGAAGCAAAAAGCGCCAGGGAAATCGTTACGTTAAGAGCATTGGACGGATCGGTCTGATCGGTCTGATCTTCTGTCTTTTTTCGCGGACGGATCGGACGGATCGGACGGATCGGACGGATCGGATTGCTGATTGGTCTGATCGGTCTGATTGGTCTGATCGGTCTGGCTGGTTTCTTGTAACCACGCATGGCGGCAGTATCCTAATGCCACCGCAAGGCTGCGGTGGGGAGTGCGGGGCGATCGGTGGTAGTGGAGACCAACAATGCCAGACATGCCAGCCTTAGGCATGGGGCGTTTTTTGCCCTGTTCCATTTTGTCGCGCCATCCCTACGTGCTGGCGGCCTATGAGCGTGATTTTTTGAATTATGTGGCTGCCTATGAACAGGCGTTGCCGCAGGATCAGCCCGTGACCCTGTTCATACAGTTGGGGTGGCAGTGCCGCAAGGCCGATGCCGCGGCGAAGCTGGCACAGGATTTTCGTGCGGCCCGTGAACGCCTGCCGCAGATCAGCCGGGTGCTGGTATTGGCCAACGAGCCCGAGGAAGTCACCGCCCTGTCCGCACAGGGCATGGAAGTGGTGCTCTGCCACCAGAACGCGTTTTTGGACGAACGGCGCTACCCGATCCTGCCGTTTTTGGGGAAACGCTACGACGCTATTTACATTGCCCGCATCACGCCGTTCAAACGGCATGCGCTGCTAAGCCAGGTGGAGAGTCTGCGGCTCATCGGCGATTTCTCGGAAAAAGAGCGCAGCTACGCGGAAGAAACGCTGCGCGGCCTGCCGCAGGCGCGGTGGTCGCGGAAGTGTCCATCACGCCTGATCATGTTGCCGATCAATCAGGCGCACTGCGGCATGTGCCTGTCGGCGGAAGAGGGCGCGATGTTTGTCAGCGCGGAGTACTTGCTGTGCGGGCTGCCCGTGGTGAACACGGCCAATATCGGCGGGCGGGACCTGGTCATGCCTGATTTTGCGGTCGCGCGGGTTGCTGACGAGCCGGCGCCCGTGGCGGCGGCCGTGCGGGAGTGGGCCGCAAAGGCGCCGCCGGCGGCCGATATCCGTGCGGCGACGCTGGCCATGATGCGACCGCACCGGGAGAAATTGCTGGCGTTGCTGCACGCTGCCGGCGTCAGTGACGAAGTCTGCGGGCGCTATGCACGGCGGATACCGCACAAACTCGGCTTGCGCTGTGGGCAGTCGCCCTGGCGCAATCTGACCCTGGGTCTGCCTTGGCCGGCCGATATGCCGGCGGCTCGATAAGCATTACGGCCAGCGTTGTGCGGGCGTGGAATCGACTTGTTCTTTGTACGTGCTACCTGGCTCCATTACGCGAAGCCGATAGCCCTGCCGTTTCAGGTAGGTGGTAATCGCTAGCCATTCATTGAGGGTTGATATCATGTTGCAAGCAAAAGCGAATCAGGCGCCAGGAGAGTCGCAGACCTTTTCGGCATGTGTGTTTGGCGACGATCGCGCGGCGTGGCCACGAGTACTCACGCCGGTAGCGGTGGCGGGCGCGGCACCGGCGACGGCGATCTGCCGTAGCGCGACGCATCTATTCACGTGCGGGCGCGATGTTCTGAGCGTCTATGACATTGCAGCTGACCCGGCGCAGCCCCGGCTGCTCAGCCAATTGCACGGCATCAATTTTGGTCGGCAGATGTTGTTGCATCGCCAGTTGCTTTTCATAACCGCGCGCTATTACGGGCTATACATTGTCGACGTTGCCGACCCGGCGCAGCCGGTGCTGCTGAAGAACTACACCACGCTGGAGTTGGCCACGGGCATAGCGGTTGCTGGCGACCTGCTCTATGTCAGCCTGCGCACCTACGGCGTCGAGCTCATCGACATCAGCGATCCGGCCAATCCCCGGCACCTCTCGCTGTTTCGGTCTCGGGAATCCCAGTCCTGCTGCGTGTTTGGCG
>JAQWBY010000460.1 GCA_028706165.1 Lentisphaeria bacterium
GTCCACACTGTCCAGACTGCCCACACTGCCCAGCCCGTCCACACTGTCCACACTGTCCACACTGTCCACACTGCCCACACATAAGCGGTCACCCATTGATAATGTTGTCCCTGCGGCCTTTTTGATCGCCCTGCCGCTAACCTTCATCGTGTTGACATATGAGCGCTTTCAGCGCTTCTGCCGCTTCGCGACCTGGGATAATGGGCGCGCGCCCGGCATCCCAGGCTGCGAGGCGGCGCGCGCCCTGGAGGGGCGCGTGTCATCGTAGTCCAGGGTAAGCGACGCCGAAGACGGAGCGCCGCCCTGGGTAGTGCGTCATTTTGCCCGTATTCCTCGGCCTCTTTGGCCCCAGTCGGCGAAGCTGACTGGGGCCAAAGAGGCAATGGAACTCACTTGCTTACCTGGGGTTGATGTCGGCGGCATGTCTGGCATCCATTATCAATCACTCCTATGAAACCCGTTGCCGCAAAGGTCGGCGGAAATCAAGGTCGGATGGTTGGGCGGCGACTGGCCGTGGGTTTCCTGCAACTTGTCCCCGGGGTTTTCCCCGCCGGAGTGGTTACTGAACGAGTACCTTTTCGCGTCGTCGGCCAGTCATTGAGACGCCGTTATTGCCAGCGCCGCCGACCTACGCACAAGAGGGACATGACTAAGGTGGAATGTCGCTCACCGCCGCGATAAAGCGAGCATCTGAGCGACGCGATCGCTTCACCAGAACTCACAACGATGAATGCCCAAATCACACGAACAAGACAGCTCAAATCATCCTGATCCACAATTTGCTGTTATTCGGTGTCTTTTTTGCTTGTCAAGGGGCGAGTTTTTGACTATTTTTCCTGCGGTTCTTGAAATCAGCCCCCCCACCGTAGGGGGCCCCCATCCTATAAGGTCGCGCGCACGAAGCAAGCTGCGCTTTAGCCGTGGTCCACACGGTATCAATGGCTCCTATGAAACCCGTTGCCGCAAAGGTCGGCGGAAATCAAGATCGAATGGCTGGGCGGCGACTGGTCATGGGTTTCCTGTAAATTGTCCCCGGTGTTTTCTCCACCGGGGTGGTTGCTGACCGCTTACGTCCACACCGTCCTTCTTCGCTGCCCGCGTTTGCTTTTGAGGCAGTCGGCGTTAGTTTGAGCCTGCCTCGCGCCACCTAACCACGCCGCCGCAATCTGCGCGGCGATAGTCATTCCCAACCGGCCCCCACCACCCCTGCCTCATTCCACGCCATGCCGCCTGCCGACATTGTCGAAAAATTCGCTCACAACTTCGCGGCAGCCCAGCGCGACCTCGGTGACGTTCTCATCGCCCAGGCGCATTGCCGGCAACTCTGGGGCGGCGCCGACCGCATCTGTTGTGAATGCGAGGACGATCATGGCACCGTCACCTGCTCCCTCCAGCTTGCAGGCAACGTCCTCCAGCCTCAATGCGAATGCGCTGACTTTCAGCAGGGCGTTCTCTGCCAACATCTCTGGGCGGCAATCCTCAGCGCACGTGATAACAACGACCTCGCCCTGGCCTTGAAGCGCAATGTCAGCAAGGCCATCCACACCCAGAACCACAGTCCGAAAGACGACAAAAAACCAGCAGGTGAAAAACACTACGAGTTCGAAGGCCGTCCCCGTCCGCGCCGCAGCGGCAAACCCGCCATCACTGGCGTCGATGCCAACCAGCCCCACGTCGTCTACGACGTCCCCGCGGCCACACACGCCGCAGCCCTGCCACCCATGCCTAATTTCGTCCTCAATGACGACACGCCCATCGATATCCTCTACGTCATCCGCCTAGAACAACAGCCGGCTGACGGCCAGGGATTGGTCATTGAAACCTGGTGGCGTACCCGCGCCACGCCGGGCAACACGCCGCCACCAGCGCAGCCCTTCGTGCCCGAAGGCGAAACCGCCGTGCCCACAGTCAGCGACCGCGACCTGCTCAGGCTGCTCTGGGCCGCCAAGGCCAGCGCCAGCCACGCCGCGCCGGGCAGCCCCAAACAACCCCCGCAGGCTTCTACCGTACCCAACCCACTACTGGACAGCGTCCTGCCAATACTCGCAGAAACCCGCCGCGCACGCTGGCTAACCCGCCGCGAAAAACCCGCAAAACTGCACGGCATCGTGCCGACGCAAGCCGCTCATGCCCTCCCGGCGCCTTTCGTCCTAGAGGTCCAGCCCACCGCCAATGGCCACTTCACATTCACCGGCAAAATCCAGCTCAGCAACACCTGCATCGCCCTGAACGACTGCCAGCTGCTCCTCCCCACCGGCTTCGCACTCTGCCAAAACGAGTTCCTGCCCGTGGACTTCGCCGGCGCCGCGCAGCTCGCCATGGAATTGCACCAGCGCGGCGCCATCACCCTCAACGCCTACGCCGCCCGCGCCAAAATCCACCAGATCGCCCTGGCTAGCGATCTCGATCTCTCGGCGTTACCCGAAGCCCTCCGACACCAGCGCATCACCATCCGCCCAACCCCGCAGCTCTACGTGCGCACCGCCCGCTTCACCTACCTCGGCCATGAACAACTCCACGCCGAACTTGCCTTCGACTACGACGGCGCCCGCTGTGATGAACAAGACGCCGCCACCCGCCTCCCCGGCCGACTACCCGGCACGACCGTCATCCGCGACCAACTGGCCGAAGAACAAGCCCGCGATCGCCTCAAACAGCTCGGCTGCCGCTGGAATCGCAACGCCGCCAAGGAAGAACTCGGCTGGAAACTCAGCCCAACGGCCCTCGATGACTGCGTCCGCGCCCTCGTCATGGAAGACTGGCTCGTCCAAGCTGAAGGCAAGACCTACCGCAAACCAACCCCGAAAACACCCCAGCTCTCGTCCGGCATGGACTGGTTCGATCTCAAAGCCGATACCGACTTCGACGGCATGACCGTCCCACTGCCAACGCTGCTCAAAGCTAAACGCGAAGGCAAACACGCCGTCCGCCTCGACGATGGCACCTACGGCATCCTCCCCCTCGAATGGCTCGAAAATTTCACCGTCCTCACCGAAATCGGTGAAGCCGTCAGCGACAAGCTCCGCTTCCGCCAGGAACAGGCCGCCATCGTCGACGCCCTGCTCC
>JAQWBY010000461.1 GCA_028706165.1 Lentisphaeria bacterium
ATAACGCCGTTTGGGAGATTATTTCGCAAATGGCACTATACTAACGGACCCGTTGCGCATAGCGCAGTATGGCGCCGGTGCGAGACCGCCACTAATCTTTCAGGACAGGGGCTGGCTGGGCAGTGAATGCAGTCTACAATGGCATTGACACGATCCGTGATTACCGCGCGCTGCTGAGCGGCCGGCGTCTGGGCGTCATCAGCAACCCGTCGGGCGTTGACCGGGGCCTGACGGCGTCGATAGATATTCTCGCCAGGGATTTTCGGCTGACGGCGCTATTTGCGCCGGAGCACGGCATACGCGGCGATCGCCAGGCCGGCCAGGCCATCGCCGACGACATCGACGAGGCGTTGCAGGTGCCGGTGTGCAGCCTCCACGGTCAGCGCAAAAGGATTGCTTCCGCGCAGCTGTCGGCCATTGATCTATTGGTTTACGACCTGCAGGATGTTGGCGCGCGTTTTTACACCTACCTGTACACCCTGAGCTACGCGATGGAAGATTGTGCGCGGCAAGGCGTGCCGTTGCTGGTCCTCGACCGGGTCAACCCCCTGGGCTGCGCGGTGGTGGAAGGGCCTTTGTTGCGTGACCAGTGCCGGTCTTTTGTGGGCATGTACCCCATGCCGGTCCGCTACGGGTTGACCGTGGGCGAGTACGCGCGCTGGATCAATGCCGAGTTCGGCATCGGCTGCGAACTGCACGTCGCGCCATGCCGCAACTATCGGCGTGGCATGAGTTTTTCGGCCTGCGGGTTGCCGTGGGTGTCGCCATCGCCCAATATTCCGACGCCCGCCAGCGCCTTGCTCTATATCGGCACCTGCATTTTCGAGGGCACGAATGTTTCCGAAGGCCGCGGCACGACCAGGCCTTTCGAGCAGATCGGCGCGCCCTTTATCGACGCCCGCCGCCTGCAGGAACGCCTGGCGCAGCACGAGCTACCCGGCGTCATCTGGCGGGCGACGCATTTCATTCCCACCAGCGGCAAATACGCCGGCGAGCTCTGCCATGGCGTCCAGGCCCACATCAGCGACAGCGTGGCTCTGCGGCCCTTCAGCGTTGGCATGTGGCTGCTCCACGAAATCCGCGAACAGTGCCGCGATTTTGCCTGGACGGCGCCGGAGCACGCCGATCGGCTCTTCGGCGACGACGCGCTGCGCAGCGGCCGCGAGGACATCCCGGCGATATTGGCGCGAGCCGAGCGCGAGAGTGAGGACTTCCGCGAGCGGTCGCGGCCATATTGGCTCTACGGCGATTGATCGCCGCGCAGCGCCATTTCACCCCAGGCAACACACGAATAACGTGGCGGCGATGCTCTTCGCTGCTGTCCAAACGAAAATAGAATAGTCTGTTATGATCATTGACGGTCCCCTTTCGGTCGAGCGCCAGCATCGCTCGCAAAAATACTACAATCTGTTCAGTTTTCTGAATGGTTTTTCCTACATGTGCCTGGGTGACACGGTGATCATCCTGTTGGCGCTCAATCTGGGTTGTGCGGATCACGTGGTGTCGACGCTTGGCGCGATGCTTTTTTCCAGTTTTCTGGTGCTGCCCGTTGGTAAACTCGTGGCGGCGCGGGTTGGTGCGGTGCGTTGCCAAAGCATCTTTTGGATATTGCGCAATTGTGCCGCGTTGATCGTGGCGGCGTCGGTGCCAGTGACCTACCTGGGGCATCCCGAAGTGGCGACGACGATGCTGCTCTGCGGGGCCTTTCTCTTCTATGGCTTTCGGGCGGCTGGCGTGGTGATGATCCAGCCCCTGTTGGGAGACATCGCCACCGAGTCGGAGCGACCTTTGTTCATTGCCACCAACGCCATGCTGTTTAACATTGCGTCGTTTGTGGCCATGCTCGGCATCATTGCGCTGCTGCATATTCACGAAGACAGCTGGAGTCTGATGGCCGTGGTGATTGTGGGTTCTGCCTTTGGCCTGACGTCCACGCACTTCATCCGGCGGATGGACGAGACCTCGGCGCCACGGGAGTCCGCGCGGCGGCCGGTGGGCAGCGAGTTGCGCGCCAGCCTGGCCAACCCGCTGTTCGTCCGGCAGCTACTATCCGGTTTTGTAGTCAATATGGCGGTGATCATGACCATGCCGACGACCATGCTGGCGCTGAAGCGGGGCTACGGCGTGTCGGACCGCAACGCGCTGTTTTTTTCGCTGATCCAGCTGGTCGGGGCGGTGATCATGTCCCGGGCAGTCGGTAAATTGGCCTCGCGCATCGGCCCGCGCAAAGTCCTGATATACTGCTACTGCGCGTTCCTGCTGACCACCCTGTTGTGGGCGGTCTGTCCCATGCAGCTGCACCCCGCTTTTGTCTGGCTGCCCTTTTTCCTCATTGGCGGCGCATATGTGTCTGAAAACAATGCCACCATGCATTATTTTCTGCAGACGATACCGGAAAGCAACCGCGTGGTCGCCTCCATCGCCATCGCCGTGCTGACGGGTGCGCTGGCCGGCCTGGTTGGTATGCTGCTTTCCGGCGCGCTGTTGCGCTGGGTCAACGCCAGCTTCGCCGACGTCGCGGCCATCCATCGCTACCGCGTGTATTTCATCGTCAGTGGCATCATCATGCTGCCCGGCATCTTCTGCGTCAAACAGCTGCCGCCACTGCCCATCGAAAAAAGACGCCTGAAAATCCGCTGGCAGGATTTGTTCTGAACGGACGAAGCGGTCGGATCGTCTTTCTGGTTATCGCGGACGGATCCGACGGATCGGACGGATCGGATTACTGATCGGTCTGATCGGTCTGATCGGTCTGATCGGTCTGATCGGTCTGATAGACGAAAAGTAAAAAAGCCTGCGGCGGGCAATAATGGCATTTGTTCGAGCGTAATAGCTATGTTCCTGTGGCCATGCCGAATGGCGTGTTGCTGGTGGGCCAGTATAGTCACCAAAAGGCTGCCAGTGCCGGGCTAGCGGCGCTGACGTCAGGGTAATACGGAGAGAGATGGAGTCATGACGAACACATTGCGGCAGTATGGATTTGTGGTGGCCTGGTTGGTGACGGTGGCGGTTTGGGCGGCTCCGGCCTACTTGTCGCCCACGGCGTTGGTTCCCGCCAAGGACGGT
>JAQWBY010000091.1 GCA_028706165.1 Lentisphaeria bacterium
GGTTGGCGCTTTACCCAGGGCGGCGCGCGCTTTCAGCGCTGCTTGCCCTGGGCTGGTATGTTTCGCGCTTTCAGCGCTTCTGCCGCTTCGCGGCAATAAATGCCGCGATCATAACAGGCTGTTTTGCTGAAGCTTAAGGCACTATGAAATTTGTTAAGTGAAGAGCGTTGGACACATGGGACTGATTGGGGACTTCCTGGACTTCGGGGACCGGTTGCTTGATACCCGGGACTGCTGGGAGCGCCGCCATCCCGGCACTTTTCGGCCCGGATAGAATGGATCAAGTCGTCTGATCGGCCAAGTTCGGCCGGAGAGCCGCACCATGCATCACTCCGAGTGAGGCGCCTGGAGGGCGCCGCAACCAGGGGTATGGCAATAACCTGGAATTGCGCCTGGAGGGCGTCACATTGGCTCGTCTCGTCCTACCGCGCCAGAGAGGCAAGGTGTGCATCTATTATCAATGGGTGACCGATTACGCCGCCGCCGCTTTATCGGGGTGGTGGCGGGGTGATAGTCGTTGTCTGCCGGGATGATTTTATTCGACGGTGACGCTTTTGGCCAGGTTGCGGGGCTGGTCGATGGGACAGCCGCGGAATTTGGCGAAGTAGTAGGCGAAGAGCTGGAGGGCGACGATGGTGGTCAGGGGGGCGACGTAGCGGGAGCTCATGGGCACGCGGATGATGTCTTCGGTGAGTTCGTCGACCGTGTGATCGTCGCCGCTGACGACGGCGATGACGGGGGCGTGGCGGGCGAGGCATTCGCGGATGTTGCCGATCATCTTGTCCTGTCCGGGCACGGCATTGGCCATGGCGACGACGGGGACGTTTTCTTCCAGGAGGGCGATGGAGCCGTGTTTGAGTTCGGCGGCGTGGTAGCCTTCGGCGTGGACGTAGCTGATTTCCTTGAGTTTGAGGGCGCCTTCGAGGGCGGCGGGGTAGAGGTAACCGCGGCCGATGTAGAAGAAATTGTCGGCCTTGACGTATTTGGCGGCGATGCGTTCGATGACGGGCGCCTGTTTGAGGACATTGCGGATAAGGTCGGGGATGTTGGTGATTTCCTTGAGCAGTTCGGCGCCTTGTTCGCGGCCGAGGTGGCGGCTGCGTCCGAACATGACGGCGAGCATGAGCAGCGCGGTGACTTGGCAGCTGAAGCCCTTGGTGGAGGCCACGCTGATTTCCGGGCCGGCGTGGAGGTAGACGCCGCGGCCGGCTTCGCGGGCGATGGTTGAGCCGACGACGTTGCAGATGGCGGCGACGGTTGCGCCCTTGTTGGTCGCTTCGCGGACGGCGGCGAGGGTATCGGCGGTTTCGCCGGACTGGCTGATGGGCAGTACGAGGGTATCGGGCGTGATGATGGGATTGCGGTAGCGGAATTCGGCGGCCTGTTCGACCTCGGTGGGGATGCGGGCGATTTCCTCAAAGTAGTATTCGCCGACCCAGCCGGCGTGCATGCTGCTGCCGCAGCCGGCGATGACGATGCGGTTGATTTTCGCCATGTCGTGCGGGGTCATATTGAGGCCGCCGAGGCGGGTGCTGTCCAGCTGGTGATTGAGGCGGCCGCGGATGGTGTTGCCAATGGCGTCGGGCTGCTCGTGGATTTCCTTGAGCATGAAGTGTTCGTAGTTGCCTTTGCCGGTGGCTTCGACGTCCCAGTCGATGGTTGCCACGTGTTTTTCGATGGGGACATTGTCGAGGTTGCACATTTCGACCTTGTCGCTGCTGAGGATGGCCATTTCGCCGTCGTTGAGGTAGCTGACCTCGCGGGTGTAGGGGACGAGGGCGGTGATGTCGCTGGCGACGAGATTGCAGCCGTTGCCGAAGCCGATGACGATGGGACTGCCATAGCGGGCGACGACGATGACTCCCGGGTCGTAGATGGACGTGATGGCCAGGCCGTAGGTGCCGGAGACTTTGCTCAGGGCCTGGGTCACCGCCTTGCAGAAATCGCCCTGGTAGAATTCGGCGATGAGCTGTGGGATGACCTCGCTGTCGGTGTCGGAACTGAAGCGGTGGCCCTGCGTCTCGAGCTTCTTGCGCAGGCTGGCATAGTTATCGATAATGCCATTATGGACGACGGCGAACTGCTTTTTGTCGTCGGTGTGTGGGTGGGCATTTGCTTCGGAGGGGGCGCCGTGGGTGGCCCAGCGGGTGTGAGCGATACCACAGTGTTCCGTGGGCAGCCCCAGCTCTTTCACTCGGTCTTCCAGGGTGCGGACTTTGCCGACGGTGCGGATGACGTTGAGGCTCTTGTCGGCCAGGCAGATGCCGGCGGAATCATAGCCGCGGTATTCCAGGCGTTTGAGGCCGTCGATGAGAATGGGGGTGGCCGTCTTCGGGCCGGTGTAGCCAACAATGCCGCACATAGGCTGTCTCCTGAAAAAAACAGGTGATTGAAAAAAGAACGCTTGCCAGGCGTGGGCAGTGGTGGGTGTCGTCTTCGGTCTGCACCAGCAACTGGAAAGGCGGTACTATAGCCGACGGATGGATATTTGCAATGGTTTTTGGGGGATCGGGTGTTTTTATCCATCCCTCGCGACTTTTGACCGGAGTAGGCGGCGAACAAGGCATGTGCGCGTGCCATGGTGTCCATGGTTGTGGCGGCTGTCTACCCTCCGAGGGAGATAATCCCGTTGCGGTTTGGTTAAAGCTTGCGTATCGGCAAACGATTTTCTTTTCGGCTCTTATATTATGGTTTTACCTGCACGGCGCCGAGGGCGTCTGCGGCACAGCGTTCACGTATGAGAAAGGTACCCAGGCAAATGGCAGATCAGATTACCATGACGAGCGCCGGTCTGAAAGTCGGCAACAACCCGGTCATTCCCTATATTGAAGGCGATGGTACCGGTCCGGACATTTGGCGGGCGACGGTGGCCGTGGTTGACGGCGCAGTACAGAAGGCCTACGGCAATGAGCGCAAGATAGTCTGGAAGGAAGTGCTGGCGGGTGAAAAAGCCTTCAAGGCCACGGGCGAATGGCTGCCGCAGGCGACCATTGACGCCTTCAAGCAGGACCTGGTGGGCATCAAGGGGCCCCTGACGACGCCCATTGGCGGCGGTATCCGCAGCCTCAATGTCGCCATCCGTCAGGAATGCGACCTATACGTCTGTTTGCGACCCGTGCGCTATTTCACTGGTGTGCCATCGCCGGTCAAGCAGCCCGAGTTGGTGGATATGGTGATTTTCCGCGAGAACACCGAAGACATCTATGCCGGGATTGAATTTGCCGCAGGGACGGCTGAGGCGGCGGCGCTGGCCGCATTTATTCGCGAGCATTTTCCGAAGATGTACGGCAAGATCCGTTTTCCGGAGGATTGCGGGTTGGGCATCAAGCCGGTGTCGAAGGCAGGCACGCAGCGCCTGGTCGCCGCGGCGATTGACTACGCCATCCGCGAGGACCGCGATTCGGTCACGCTGGTGCACAAGGGCAACATCATGAAGTTCACCGAGGGGGCCTTCCGCGACTGGGGTTACGCCTGCGCTCACGAGCAGTATGGCGCACAGCCCATTGACGGCGGCCCCTGGCACCTGCTGAAAAATCCGCGCACGGGCAAAGAGATCGTCATCAAGGACGTTTTGGCCGACGCTTTCCTGCAGCAGATACTGACGCGGCCGGCTGAGTACAGCGTGATTGCGACCTTGAATCTTAATGGCGATTACATCTCGGACGCGCTGGCGGCCTGTGTTGGCGGCATTGGCATTGCGCCCGGCGGCAATATCAACTACCAGACGGGCACGGCGGTATTTGAAGCGACCCACGGCACTGCGCCCAAGTATGCCAACAAGGACATGGTCAACCCCGGCAGTCTTATCCTTTCCGCCGAAATGATGCTGCGCTACCTCGGCTGGACGGAAGCGGCTGACGCCATCATTCGCGGCCTGGACCGCAGCATCGCCAACAAGACCGTGACCTACGATTTCGAACGGCTCATGCCCGGAGCCACCAAGGTCGCCTGCTCCGAATTCGGTCGCCAGATCATCAAAAACATGTAATGACGGCGGCCGACGCGCTGCCAGCCAGCATAGGCTGTCGCAACCGGCCGACCCGCGCGCTATGGAAAAACCAGAAGACAACAAAAACGAATTCGAGTGGGAACAGACCTTCCGGCAGAGCGATGATTTCGCCCGCAAGTACTTCCAGCTCCTGCGGCGCTACGGCGACCTCCCTGACGGCGAAGACCTCATCACCAACAAGCTCGTCAAAATCTTCGGCGAAGAATTTGTCGACGCGATGTACAACTATGACGATTATTTTTCGGACCTGGACTTGTCGCCGCTGGACAATGCCGACCTTGATTTGAGCGATGTCGAGGACGGTATTGACGGGCAGCCTGGCGATGACGTTGCCGAAACGCCGGTGGAAGATGACTTTGACAAGGATCTCGCCGGCCGGCCGGGCATGGAGAACATCGACCGTCATTGCCACGAGTTGATTGTGACGCTGACGCAGACGGCCATGGGCTGGTGCAATCTCTACTCGTGTCTACTGACCAAGGAGCACCGTGGCAATGGCCTGCGGGTGATGTTCTTCGTTAGCCGGGCGCTGGCGAATATCAGTGTCAGTCTGGAGGAAATGATCCGTTGGGAAGTTAGTGCGGCGTTGGCGCGGGCCAAGCGCTGCCTGGACAATGTCAACCAGGCCATCGGTCTGATCCATGACATGAAAGAAAACAACCCGACGATTCAAGAGGTCATGACGACTATTCAGACGCAGTTGATCAAATGCGCCGACGACCTTGGCGAGTATATTCGCGAATGCCGAGCGCTGGGCAAGGACGACATGCCCTTCTGAGCGCCTTGATCCCGGCGCGCTGGCCTGCGCGGCGGCAGTACTGATGACAGCGAACAGTGACGAGCATGCGAAAACACCAATCCACAGCAGAAGCCGCGTTGGCGGTCAGCCCTGACGGCGGGCCTGTGCTGGCCCTTGCCGGCGAATGGCAGCTGGGGCGGCCACGGCCGGCGGTCAGCCAGCTGGCCTGGCCGGAAGAGGCCCAGCGGCTGCGTCTGGATTGTCAGGCGTTACGTCAGTGGGACAGCAGCATCCTCCTCTACCTGCGGCCGCTATGGGAAGAATGTCAACGCCGCGGCATTGCCATTGATCTTGACGGGCTGCCGCCGGGGTTGCGGCGACTCCTGGTGCTGGCCACGGCGGTGGCGGCGCCGCTGGAACGGGACGACCTGACTGAGGACGGTTTTGTCGGCCGCGTAGGTGAGAGCAGCCGGCAGGTGCTGGTTGCGGTCTTGCGGGTCTGTTCTTTTGTTGGCGAGTTGTGTGTGGCGGTGCTGAAGTTGCTGGTGGGTCGGGCGCGCATGCGACTGTGTGACCTGATCACTGAGAGTGCCAAGGCGGGCTATCAGGCCCTGTTCATCGTGTCGCTGATCGGCTATCTCATCGGTCTGATTCTGGCCTTTATCGGCGCCATCCCGTTAAAGTGGTTCGGGGCGCAGATCTACACGGCGAGTTTGATTGGCATCGGCATGCTGCGCCTGATGGCGGCGGTGATGGTCGGCGTAGTCATGGCTGGGCGCACGGCGGCGTCTTTCGCGGCCGAGCTGGGCACCATGCAGACCAACGAAGAGATCGACGCCCTGCGCTGCATGGGCGTGCCACCGATGGAATTCCTCGTCCTGCCGCGGTTTCTGGCGATGACGCTGATGATGCCGTTGCTCTGCGTCTATGGCGACATTCTCAGCCTGGCTGGCGGCCTTACGGTCGGCGTGTTCTATCTGGGTTTCGGAACGGTGGAATTTTGGGAGCAGCTAGTGCTGACCACCCGCCTGGAAGATCTCTATGTGGGTGTGTTCACGAGTTGGATATTCGGGATGCTGCTGGGCATCTGTGGCTGCTACCAGGGCATGAATTGCGGGCGGGACTCCGCCGCCGTTGGTCGCGCGACGACCGCCGCCGTGGTGAGCAGCATCGTCTGCATGGTCATTGCCACCGCCCTCATTACTGTGCTGACCGTGCTGTGGAAGATATAACGGAGAGGGCGCAAGCATGGCAGAGAACACGACCAGCGACCGCAACAGCCCGCCGCCGCCTATCGAGGTCCGCGACTTGACCATGGCCTATGACGAGCGGGTGATTATTCGCGACATGAACTTCGTGGTGCCGGCCGGTGAGATTTTCATTGTTATGGGTGGCAGCGGCTGTGGCAAAAGCACGCTTCTGCGCCATCTGATTGGCCTGATGGCGCCGGCGCAAGGCTGGGTTTTTCGCGACGGCGTCGACTTCTGGGCGCTGTCCGGTGCCGAACAGGATCGCATGAAGCGCCGTTCGGGGATACTATTCCAAGGCGGTGCGCTGTGGAGTGCCATGACGCTGGCGGAGAACATCGCCTTGCCACTGCGTGAGTTCACTCGATATCGCGAGAAGGAGATACGCGAGATTTGCGAATTGAAGCTGTCGCTGGTCGGCCTGGCAGGTTTCGGCGATTACTACCCGGCGGCCATCAGCGGCGGCATGCGCAAGCGCGCGAGCCTGGCGCGGGCGATGGCCCTTGATCCCGAAGTGCTCTTTTTCGACGAGCCATCGGCCGGTCTGGACCCGGTCAGCGCCCGCCGTCTGGACGAGCTGATCCTCGCCTTGCGCGAAAGCCTCGGCGCGACCGTCGTGGTCATTACCCACGACCTGGCCAGTATCTTCGCCATCGGCGGCATGGCGATTTTCTTGGACAGTGGCAGCAAGAGCATCGCCGCCCGCGGCCGTCCCCAGGAGCTCCTGGACCAGGGCAGCAATCCGGCGCTGCTTGATTTTCTCACTCGCGGCGAGCGCCACACCAGGCTGCCCGCAGCGCGTGCTGACGGCTCAAGTAAGGTCTGATCTAACCTACATAATCAATGGTGGACACCATGGCAAAAAAAATCAGTTCGACGATGATTGGCGTCTTCGTGCTATGCGCGTTGACGATCTTCATCTGGATACTCTTCATGCTTGGCGGCAAGAGTCTCTTTTTGCGTTCGGCGACCTACCACTTGTACTTTGACAAGTCAGTCAAGGGGTTGAATTTGGGCGCGCCGGTGATGTTCCGCGGCGTGCGTATTGGCGAGGTGACCGACATTAGGCTGCTGCCCTACAGTCGCGAGGGGGATGACCTGGTAAGCTGGCCCATCCAGGTCACCGTCGAACTGGCCACCAATACTCTCGACGTCGAACAGGATGACGCCGTTGCGGCGGACGACTCGCCGCTCGCCCAGGCCTGGGCGAAGGCCATCCGTGCCAGCCGGGCCGAAGACCGCATGAACGAGTGGTTCCGGCGGCTCGTCAGTGACTACGGCATGCGCGCACAGCTGCAGTCACTGAGCCTGCTCACCGGGCAGCTCTACATCGAATTGAATTTCTTCGAAGACTCGGTCGTCAGCGATCAGGTATTGGCGGACCTCGACCGGCATATTTTGCCAACTCGGGTGTCGGCTTTCGAGCGTTTCTTCATGAGCTTGAGCAAGAAGGAATTTGGCGAGCAGATGGACTCCATGCAGCTGGCGCTGGCCATCGTTAGCGACTTCATCAAACGCGGCGATGCCGAGAAAGTGCTCAACAATGTGGTGGAGATATCCGAGAACACCCGGAAGCTGACCTCGTCGATGAATCTGTTTCTATTGCCGGCCATCGGCACGCTGTCGGGAGTGCTGGAGAAAGCCGATCGGACGATCACGGGTGTCGAAGCGCGCCTGCCGCAGCTGCTTGCTGGCGCGGATGCGAGCATGACTACCTGGAATGCCACGCTGTTGCGTTTGAGCGGCAAGCTTGAGGCCGTGATGGACGACACGCAGCAGCTGGTGCAGCATCTTGATCGCACGGTCACGCTGGAAGAGGGGCCGGCCGCCGAGCTGGTGACGAAGCTCAGCGGCACCCTTGATGGCCTGGATCAGGTGCTGACCGACGTTAGCGAGCTTTCGCAGACGCTGCAGCAGCGGGCCGCGCCGAACTCGCCGGCGCTGCTGGACTTGCAGGGCGCTCTGCAAGAGGTCACCCGTGCCGCGCAGTCCCTGCGCTCCTTGACCGACATGCTCAAACGCCAACCGGAAGCGCTGCTGCGTGGGAAATAAGCCTGTATACAGTGGCAGAAACGACAGAACAACCCCAAAACCGAGGACCAACGATGAAAATGCTGCCCCTCTTGCTGTTCGTGGCATCCGCGCTTTTCTTTGGCTGCATGCGTTCGGCGCCGACGCGTTACTACCTGCTGTCGGCGGCGAAGGAGCTCCGGCCCCTGCCGGCCACGCCCGGAACGCCGTCATCGCCCGTGGTCCTGCGGCAGTTGCGCTTGCCGGAGTATCTCGACCGCTCGGAAATCGTTCGCCGCCGGCCTGCCAATGAGCTGTGCATCACCGACAATCATCTCTGGGGCGAGAAACTCAGCGTGGCGACGGCAATGGTCCTGGAGCGCAATCTCGCCCGGTTGTTAGGTGACGAGGTCCCACTCATTGATCGTCAGCATCGCGCGTCAGGGGGCCGTCGTGGTCTCATGGTGATCTTTCATCAGTTCGAGGCCGATGCCGATGGCGTGTTCAACGCCGATGGCTATTGTTACCTGGAGAAGCCCTTGAGCCAGGAGATGCCCTTGAGGACCGAAGCGGCTCTGCTGTTGCACTTTGCCTTTAGACAGCCGTTGGCGGACGACAGCGTCGGCACCCTGGTTGGCGCCTACAACGCCGCGCTGGCCGATATTGCCGGGCAGATCGCCGTGGCGTTGATGGCAACGCCGTAAGGACGGGCAGGGTACCTGTGCGTGGCTGCCGTGGCTAATGTCGAGCTGTTCTCACCGGCAGTCTTTTGTTAATGTGCGAAATCTTGTGATGAACACTTGTCTTTTCGCCAATGTGACCGAAACTCTTCTTCTGCGAAAGGCTTTTTGATAAAGGTATTTATCGAACAGCCCCTTAGCGTCCTTCTGGCGGCAGTGGCGGGCGTTGAAATTCGCAGGGTACGGCGGTCTGGCAGAGGCCGCAGCCGATGGGCAGGTCCAACCAGCCATAGCGTTCAAGTCGTCCGGGACCGATGTGCTCAATGGCGTATTTGAGGCACTTGCCCTTGTCGCGGTCAAGGAAATCCGGGCCGATGGCATGAGCGGGGCAGCGGCGGGCGCAGGCGCCGCACTTGCTGCACCAGGCGAAAGGGTCGTCGCCATAGGGGCGCGGATCGGGTTCCAACGCCAGGTCGGTGACGACGCTGCCCAGGCGGTGGGCGATGCCCCGCTCGGTGATCAGGCCGGCGGAGAGCCCGAACGTGCCCATGCCGGCGACAAAGGCCACGTGGCGCTCCGACCAGTTGCCCGCCAGGCGCTTGACCGCGTCGGGATAGCTCATGTGCGAATGCGGCGCCATGGCGACGCAGCCCATTTCTTCCAGATAGCGGCAGAACTGCTTGCGCATGGCCTCGTTGGCGACTTCGCCGTAGGAACGCGCCCGCGCCCAGTCGAGGCTGGGGCGCTGCCGTTCGTGGCGATTGCTTTCGCGGGCCGCCTGTGTTTTCGGCATGCACCAGCTGATCACTGTTCTGGCAGTCGCATTTGGCGCGACCTGTGTCAGTGCTTCCTGGGGCGTCCAGTGAAAGGGCCCGATGATCTCGTGGAAACGCTCGAACCACGGGTCGGCGGCGGCGGCGAAGCGCACGGTGGGTTCGTCAAAAAATTCATTGGCGCCGACGGCGTAATGCAGGCGGCATAGCTGTTTGCGGATGTCTTCCTTGCTCGGGGTCATGGCAATGTCCTCCCTGATGATGGCTGGGTCGTGTGACGGAAACAGCCTAGTCTAGCCCGCCGCCGCACTTTTGCCAGAGTGCCACGCAAGCTTTTACGCCGTATATAATCGGTTAGCCATTGCTATTGGATGCACGACAGGCCCCCTCCGACGCGGTGAGACGGGACGTGCCTAACCAATGTGGTGCCCTCCAAGCGAAATTCCAAGTTGTTGTCACATCCCTGGTTGCGGCGCCCTCTGGGCGCCTCGCCAAGGGTTATGCATGGTACGGCCCTCTGGACCGAACTTGGCCGATCTGCATTTTATTGCCGCGCAGCGGCAGAAGCGCTGAAGTGCGAAACATACCAGCCCAGGGCAAGCACGCTGAAAGCGTGCGCCGCCCTGGGTACAACGGCGACCATGTTCGTGTTCCTCGGCCCCTTTTGCCCCAGTCGACGAAGCTGACTGGGGCAAAAGGGGCAATGGAACTCATTGCTTGCTGCGGCAATTTTGCGCTGTGCCCCTTCGTCGCAGGTCTTTTAGGCCGCCCCTTCAGGGCTCTTTTGGGTTGGGACACCTTGCCCAGGGCGACGCGCCCTGCGGGCGCTTGCCCTGGGCTATCTTAGGGCGCACCTTCGGTGCTCAAAACCTCGGCGAATGACCTTGTGCATGATTACCAATCAACTCATCGCCGGCGATTGCCGCATGCTATGTGAAGAGCATTGCTCCTATGAAATCCGCTGCCTGGTTGGCCGCCCATGTGTAATGGCTGGGCAGCGACTGACCATAGGGTTCCGGCAAATTGTCCCCGGTGTTTTCTCCGTCGGGGTGGTTACTGACCGAGTACCTTTTCGCGTCGTCTGGCAGTCATTGAGACGCCGTTATTGCCAGCGCCGCCGACCTACGCACAAGAGGGACATGACTAAGGTGGAATGTCGCTCCCCGCCGCGATAAAGCGGGCATCTGAGCGACGCGATCGGTTCACCAGAACTCACAACGATGAATGCCCAAATCACACGAACAAGACAGCTCAAATCATCCTGATCCACAATTTGCTGTTATTCGGTGTCTTTTTTGCTTGTCAAGGGGCGAGTTTTTGACTATTTTTCCTGCGGTTCTTGAAATCAGCCCCCCCCACCGTAGGGGGCCCCCATCCTATAAGGTCGCGCGCACGAAGCGGGCTGCGCTTTAGCCGTGGTTCACACGGTATCAATGGTGCCTATGAAACCCGTTGCCGCAAAGGTCGGCGGAAATCAAGGTGTCACCTGCCACATAAAGTGGCCGTAGCACTGCCACTGGTAATGGCCGCGGCTTGACAGGCCGTGGGTTTCCGGCACATTATCCCCGGTGTTTTCCCCGTCGGGGTGGTTACTCCTATAAAACCCGTTGCCGCAAAGGTCGGCGGAAATCAAGGTCGGATGGTTGGGTGGCGGCGGGCCGCGGGTTTCCTGCAAATTGTCCCCGGTGTTTGCCCCCGGGGTGGTTACTCCTATGAAACCCGCAGCCACAAAGGTCGGCGGAAATCTCAGGTTCCATTGCCTCTTTGGCCCCAGTCAGCTTCGCCGACTGGGACCAAAGAGGCCGAGGAACACGGTCATCATTGGCGCTCTACCCAGGGCGGCGCGCGCCTTCGGCGCCGCTTGCCCTGGGCTGGTATGTTTCGCGCTTTCAGCGCTTCTGCCGCTCCGCGGCAATAAAATGCCAGATCGGCCAAGTTCGGCCCGGAGGGCCGTACCATGCATATCCCCGGGTGAGGCGCCCGGAGGGCGCCGCAACCCGGGGTGTGACAGCAACTTGGAATTGCGCCCGGAGGGCGCCACATTGGCCAAGCACGTCCAGACTCACCGCACCGGAGAGAGGCATGTCGTGCATCCAATATCAATGGCGCCTATGAAACCCGCTGCCGCAAAGGTCGGCGGAAATCAAGGTCGGGTGGTTAGGCGGCGGCGGGCCGTGGGTTTCCTGCAAATTGTCCCAGCGAAGCGCCGGGGTGTGCACTGACCGATTACCGCCGCATCGTAATCGGTCACCCATTGATAATGGCCGGCCTCAGGGGACGCCAGGGACCAGTGGGACTGATTGGCGCTGGGGCGCTGGGGCGAGGACTCACGTCTCACGTCTCACGACTCATGGCCGGGACTGTGGGGACTTTCGGGACCGTGGGGAATGACGCTTTGGACACCAGGGACTGATTGGGTGTCAACGCCAAGTTGAAAGTGTACCACTATCGACTTTTATTCTGGCCCCACCTTGGGCCCTCTTCTTCTCGGCTTTCTGAGGAAAAAAGCCGTTTCTTTCTCTTCTTCCAATGCTTTCGAAGCCGGGGCCAGGCAAAAGCCACTTTTGGGCACTTTTCACATTGTCGTTCACATTGGGGACTTCCTGGACTTAGGGGACCGGTTGCTTGATACCCGGGACTGCTGGGAGTGCTGCCATCCCGGCACTTTTCGGCCCGGATAGAATGGATCAAGTCGTCAGATTGGCCAAGTTCAGCCCGTAGGGCCGCACCATGCATAACTCCGAGTGAGGCGCCCAGAGGGCGACGCAACTCGGGGTATGGCAATAACCTGGAATTGCGCTTGGAGGGCACCACATTGGCTTGGCACGGCTCGTCCTACTGCGCCAGAGAGGCAAGGTGTGCATCAATTATCAATGGGGGACTGATTACCAGATGAATGGGCAAGAGTATCAAATGTATTTGAAAGCCTTGTTAATTCGGCTATAATTTCAATTGTAATTGAATTAACTGCCCGTGGGGGCTGCGCCGAAGTCGTTAGTGAAGGGTGATGCGGTATGATCATTAGAGAGCATTACCTGGAAAAAATCCGACCATTTCTTGGAAAGCCGGTGGTAAAAGCGATTACCGGCATGCGTCGCGTGGGGAAGAGCGTCTTTGTCCGGCAGATCATGGAGCAGTTGAGCACCGAGGGTGTAGCCCAGGATGCCATTGTCTACGTGGATATGGAATCGTTGGAGTATGATTTCATACGTGATTACCGCGCCTTGAATGACCATGTCATTGCACGCTCCGCCCATGTTTCCGGCAAGATTCATGTTTTGATCGAC
>JAQWBY010000092.1 GCA_028706165.1 Lentisphaeria bacterium
CATGAACGCCAATGATCTGAATCTTATCATCAGCAGCCTCATTCTCCTCGTTGCCGGCATGGGCATGACCTTTGTTTTTCTGATTGTCTTGGTCTGGTGTACCAACATCAGCTCCAAAGTCACGGCGCATTTCAGTCATCTGCTGCCAGACCCCACGCCGAAGAAAGCCCCGACCAAGGCCGCTGCCAAAGCCCCGGCCGCCGCAACCAACGCCAGTGATGACGGCGAACTCATCGCCGTAATCAGCGCTGCCATCCAACACCGCCTGGGGAAATAACTCCTTTTCTTGATCCCATCAGTACCTCGTTATATACATCCCTGCACCCAAAACGCAACCTCACAACCCCACAGGAACACCGAGATGAAAAAAATCCGTTTTATGGACACCTCGTTCCGCGATGGCTTCCAGTCCGTCATCGGCGCCCGCGTGATCACTGCAGATTTCATCCCCGCGATGCAGGCCGCCGTTGAAGCCGGTATTGATCACCTGGAGATTGGCGGCGGCGCACGTTTCCAAAGCCCCTTCTTCTATTGCGGCGAAGATGCCTTTGATTCCATGGACCTCATCCGCAAGACCGTCGGGCCCGACATCAACCTGCAGACCCTCGCCCGCGGCATCAACGTCGTCGGCCTGAGCTCACAGTCCAGTGATATTATCGACCTGCACGCCAAACTCTTCAAGAAGCACGGCGTGACCACCATTCGCAACTTTGACGCCCTGAACGACGTGCGCAACCTGGAATACTCCGGCCGCTGCGTCTACAACAACGGCCTGCAGCACCAGGTCGTTATCACCCTCATGGGCCTACCTCCCGGCATGAGCGACACCTACGCCCACAGCGCCAAATTCTACTGCGACACGCTGGAACAGATCCTTGAAAACAAGTTGCCCTTCCACAGCCTTTGCTTCAAAGACGCATCCGGCACCTGCCCGCCCTCCATCGTCGGCGCCACCATCAAACGCGCCCGCGAGATTCTCGACGCCGCTGGCCTCAAGGACTGCCCGATTGAGATGCACACCCACGACACCGCCGACATGTCGGTGTCCTGCTACATGGCCGCCGTCGAAGCCGGCGCCGACATCATCGACCTGAGCATGACGCCCATGTCCGGCGGCACCGGCCAGCCCGACATCCTCAGCATGTGGCACGCCTTCAAAGGCACCAATTTCACCCTCGATGTCGATTACGAAAAAATCCTCAAGGCCGAAGAAGTCTTCGAAGAGTGCATGAGCAAGTACATGCTGCCGCCGGAAGCCAAGGCCACCAACCCACTGGTGACCCTGTCCCCTCTGCCTGGCGGCGCTCTCACCGCCAATACCCAGATGATGCGCGACAACAACTGTCTGCATCTCTTCCCCAACGTCGTCAAGGCCATGCGCGAAGTCGTCGAACGCGGCGGTTTCGGCACCTCCGTGACGCCCATCTCACAGTTCTACTTCCAGCAGGCTTTTGCCAACGTCACCCAGGGCCCATGGAAAAAGATCACCGACGGCTACGGCAAGATGGTCCTGGGCTACTTCGGCCGCACGCCGTCAAAGCCCGACCCCGAAATCGTCAAGCTGGCCGCACAACAGCTCGGCTTGGAGCCGACCACCGAAGACCCGCGCCTGCTGAACGACAAGAACCCCAAACTCGGCGTGGCCTTCTGCACCAAGCAGCTCGAAGAAAACAAACTGCCCATCACGGAAGAAAATATCTTCATCGTCGCCACCTGCGAAGAAAAAGGCCTGGCCTTCCTCAAGGGCGCGCGCCCCATGGGTTGCCGCATGGTAGCCGATGAAAAGAAGACAGAAACCCCCAAGGAAGCCCCGAAGAAAGAAGACAAAGCCATGAGCGCCAGCAGTTCCGCACCGTCGTCCTACACTGTCGTCGTCAACGGCAAAGCCTATCACGTCGATGTCATGCCCAGTGCTGCCGGCGCCGCACCAGTCGTCACCAACGTCCAGCCCGTAACCGCCGCTCCGGCACCCGCCGCCGCCCCAGCACCCGCCGCCGCCCCGGCACCCGGTGGCACGGACATTCCGGCGCCCATGCCCGGCACCGTCCTGCGCGTTGAAGCCAGCGTCGGCCAGGCCGTGAAGCGCGGTGACAACCTTATCGTCATTGAGGCTATGAAGATGGAGCAGGAGATCAAAGCTACCGTTGATGGCACGGTCAGTGCCATCAACGTCAACCAGGGCGACACCGTCGAATCCGGCCAGATAGTGGCCGTCATCGGGTAATCATTGCCTGTATAAAGTGCCCTTTCCGACAGCCGTCGGGAAGGGCCTGGTGTTTAGCTCTGGAGGTACCTACCCTATGAAAAATATGTTTTCCGCCCTTCTGGCTGTACTTGGTCTCATGACCATGATGGCCACCGCTCAGGACCAGGCCATCCAAAGTGCCGCGGCCTGCTGCGCCTTCGAGGTCACTGCACCGGTCAAAAAATCGGCTGTTGCAGCGCCCTTAGCCACCGATGCCATTCGCTTGCAAACCAACGATGGCGTATTTCAGACTACGCAGGATCCAGCAACCGGCATGATAAGCGTGCGTTACGTCTGGCCAACACCTGCCGTCATCTATCAACTGTCCATTCGCGACACCCAGGACGTCTTCCCCGGCCGCTCCATGGCCATCCTGAAGATCAAGACGGACAAGCATGCCGTGGACGCCGCTGGCAATCCCGTGCCGTCGCGCAGCAAAGCCGAGCTCAAGAGCGCCATCGGCATGAAAATCGCCCACGTCGGTCACACCATGGGCGAGACCGTCATGCCTGGCGATCTGCTTCTCGAAGCCGTCCCACTGGCGCTTGCCCACGACTCCGTGACTCCCAGCGAAAACAAGAAACTGTCCATCGGCGAGATGGCCAATCAACTCTGGTACAGCACCGGTATTTACGCCTTCATCCAGCAGACGCAACTGGACTGGACCCTCGGCCTCGGCAAAGCCATCATGATCTGCGTCGGCCTGGTGCTGATCTACTTGGCCATCTTCCGCGGTTTCGAACCCCTGCTGCTCCTTCCCATCGGCTTTGGCGCCGTTATGAGCAATATCCCACTGGCGGACATTGCTGGTCCCGACGGCATCCTGGGCATTCTCTTCCAGGGCGTCAATCTCGGTATCTACCCGCTGCTCATCTTCCTCGGCATCGGCGCCATGACTGACTTCGGCCCGCTGATCGCCAACCCCAAGACCGCCCTCCTTGGCGGCGCCGCCCAGCTTGGTATCTTTGCCGCACTGCTGGGTGCCGTGCTGATCAGCGCTGTCACGCCGGATTCCTTCGTCTATTTCAGCATCAAGGACGCCGCCTCCATCGGCATCATCGGCGGCGCCGACGGCCCGACCGCCATCTTCCTGTCCAGCCGCCTGTCACCCAACCTGCTGGGCTCCATTGCGGTCGCGGCCTACTCCTACATGGCACTGGTGCCCATTATCCAGCCGCCCATCATCCGCTTCCTTACCTCCAAGGAAGAACGGCTTATCCGCATGTCGCAGCTGCGCAAGGTCTCCAAGCTGGAGAAGGTCGTCTTCCCCATCGTCATCACCCTGCTCTGCTGCCTGCTGCTGCCCTCGGCCGCACCGCTGATTGGCATGCTCATGCTCGGTAATCTCATGCGGGAAAGTATGTGCGTGGACCGCCTCAGCGATACCGCCCAAAACGCCCTTATCAATATCGTAACCATCTTCCTCGGCCTTACCGTCGGCTCCAAGCTCTCAGCGGACAAGTTCCTCAACTTCGAGACCCTCGGTATTCTCTTCCTCGGTCTCATCGCTTTCGCCATCGGCACCGCCGGGGGAACCCTAATGGGCAAGCTCATGTGCAAACTCAGCGGCGGCAAGATCAATCCCATGATCGGCGCCGCTGGCGTGTCAGCAGTCCCCATGGCCGCTCGCGTCGTCAACAAGATCGGCCTGGAAGAAGACCCGCAGAACTTCCTGCTCATGCATGCCATGGGCCCGAATGTCGCCGGCGTCATCGGTTCGGCCGTTGCCGCTGGCGTCCTGCTCTGCGCCCTCGGTTGATATACCAGTCCTGAACGTATACACTACGGGCGTTCCGATGCCATGTCGGAACGCCCGTTTCCTTGCCCGGATCATTACCACTGCAAGCCCCCACTTATTCATGAGCACCACGTCCAGCCCCAATCCCCTGCAGTACCTCATCGCCGCCGTGCGCAATGACGGCGACATCAGCCGCGTTCTCAAGAGCAAAATCAGCGTGGTCTTCCTGCTCTCCGGCGATCTCTGCGTGCTCGAAGAACAATGCCAGGCCCTCCGTGAGGCCAACAAGCAGGTATTCCTCCACATGGACTTGGTCGAGGGACTCAAAAGCGACGCCAGCGGCATCCGCTTCGCCGCGCAGCGCTTCCACCTCACCGGCATCATTAGCACCAAGGCGGCCTGCATCAAACTGGCGCGTGAAGCAGGATTGCATGCCATTCTGCGCGTTTTCGTACTAGACTCATCCGCCCTGCGCAATGGCCTGCAACACGCCCAGCTCTGCCACCCCGACTCCGTCGAGGTGCTCCCGGGCGTATCGGAAAAGATCATCCGCCTGGCCGCTAGCCAATTCGCCGTCCCTGTCATCGCCGGCGGCCTCATCGAAGACGCCCAAGACGTGCAACGCGCCATCAACGCCGGCGCCGCCGCCGTCTCCACCAGCAACTGGAAACTCTGGACCTAAGCCCCACACGCACCGCCGCACCACGTGACACCGCTCTGCAAGCCCCGCGACACAGCGCCCCGCCAGGCGATCGTCAGCGGTATGCCGCCAGGGTCGCGTATCTCGACCGGATGCCATCCGCAGCCCAGAATTCCACATGGCCATCAACGAAGAGCAGGTTCGAGCCCTTCTGGCCATGACGGGTGTAACTCGGGGTCGCAAAGGTAATCGTGCCGTAGTTGTACCAGCCCGGCATGCCCGAATTGCACGCGTAGGCGACATCGTTGGTACCCGTGGCGATCCAATGCCGGCAATCCGCGAAAGACACGGTCTGAGCCGGCTCTTTGAAGGACGAATCGACGCGATTAGCCACGTTGGAATTGTAGCCGTATTGCGTGATGAGCTGGTTGTTCAGATTTTCAGGCTTGTCGTTGCTCTTGCCAGTCGGGCATTTGAGCATCTTCATGTCGCCGATGTAGTCTTTGATCAACACCCGCCAGCGGTTGGCATTGCCATTCTCAGGTGTATATCCGCCAATGGACAGCCAATAGTCCAAGTCCACCGACGACGCCATGGTCAAGTTGCTGTTGTCGCCATTGTACATCTGCCAGCCCAGGCCGATCTGCTTCATCTGACTCGTGCAAGTAATACTCCGCGCCTTGTCCCGCGCCTTTGCCAGCGCCGGCAAGAGCATCGCCGCCAGGATTGCGATTATCGCGATTACCACCAGTAACTCAATCAACGTAAACACCACCAGAGTTTTGCCGCCGCTGCACATTGGGACCCCCTTGTTGGCTTGGGATTAACTCGGCCGGGCGATGGCACCGACAATACAGCGCCCGCCACGGTCTTCATTGCTGGTAAGTCAGCCACACTGCCTGTTGTGCTAAAATCGTCAGATAATTGTGAAATTCAACATGGCCGTCGGCAAACAGCAGATTCGAGCCGTTGGCATGGCGATACCACTCGGGCCCTGGATAGGGCGTGCTCGAAAAACTCGGCCAGGTGCCGCGATGACCCGCATTGCCCGCGTAAGGCATGTAATTCGTACCGCCATCGCAAAGCCAAAACACACAGTCGGAAAAAGCTATGGTGTTTGACGGCTTGGTGATGGACGAATCAATCTTGTTTGCAATCTTGCTGTTATATCCATAGTGGTGCGTCAGCTGGTTGCTCATCGTGTCCGCCGACGTCACTGTGAGATTGCCATTCGTGCACAACAGGGTCTTCTTGTCGCCAATGTAGGGAATCAGCAGCATCCGCCACTTGTTCGTGTTGGTGTTGCTGCTGCCAAACTCGCTCAACCAGCGCGCCGCGTCAATATCATGGGCCATGGTCGTGTTATTGTGGTCGCCATTGTAAATCTGCCAGGACAGGCCAATCTGCTTGAGCTGGCTCGTGCACGCTATCGTCCGCGCCTTGTCCCGCGCCTTCGCCAAAGCCGGCAAGAGCATCGCCGCCAGGATCGCAATGATCGCTATCACCACCAGAAGCTCAATCAGAGTAAACGCCCGCGATTTTCCCATTGAGGCCCGCCCTTCTGTTGTTGGAGACCAAACCGCCTCGCGTAAGTCGATCATGGCGAGGCTTCTTACGAGACACACACCCAGTTTTGGTAGTATATCAAATGCCATGAGCGAAAACAAGGCCCGTTTCGCCTTATTTTTTGCCACAATTCTTTTGATTCCGATATAACTCCGCCATGAACAAGCACGGGCGCCTGCCGACGTAATATATTAACGTTCTTCGCTGCCATCCGGCTGTCGTTTACCTCGCGACGCAGCCACCCCGAATCCATCACCAGCTTTCTGCCCCGAAAGTGATTTTTGACCATGTCGTTTTGGCAACCCAATCTCCCTTACAACGCCTTTCTCTGCCGCTACAACGAAATCGGCACCAAGGGCCGTAATCGCGTCCGTTTTGAAGAACAACTCGCCGACGGCTTGCAGCGCAGTCTGGCGCCCATCGGCCCGCTACGCGTCATCTTCGAGCACGGGCGCATCATCCTTCTACCCAAAGAAGGCCGCGAGCTATTGGATGCGGCAGGGCTCGCCCTGCTGCGCCAGCGCGTCCCCGGCATCGCCGGCGTGTCGTCCATCTCGCCGGGCTTCCTCGTCAAGCCCACGCTCGCAGCCATCGAGGAGGCCATTGAAAACTCATTCCCGGCGGTCTGCGATGCCTTTCTGGCCCAGAATCCGCCGCCGCTGCCAAGCTACGCCATGCGCGTGCGCCGCAGCGACAAACGCTTTCCCATGGACTGCCAGCAGGTGGAAATGCACTTCGCCAAGACCCTCCTGCCGCGCTATCCGCAGCTGCATCTAGATCTTAAAAAAGCCAATTTCGTTGTCGAAGTCGAAATCCGCAAACTACGCGCCTTTGTGAGTTATGAGCGCATTGACGGCCCCGGCGGCCTTCCCGCTGGCAGCAGCGGCCGGGTCCTGGCGCTGTTATCGGGCGGCATCGACTCGCCGGTGGCCTGTTTTCAGATGATGCGGCGCGGGTGCATGGTCGATTACATCACCTTCCATAGCGAGCCCTACACGCCGCCGGCCTACATCACCAAACTCTGCGGCATCGCCCGCAAGCTCAATGACTACCAGCGCCGCGGCCGCCTGGTCACAGTCAATCTCCTGCCAGCGCAGCTGGCCATCCGTGACCACTGCCGCAGCCGCCACCGCACCGTGCTCTACCGGCGCTTCATGCTCCGCATCGCCAGCATCGTCGCCCGCGCCTTCAGCGCCGAAGCGCTGATCACCGGCGACAACATCGGCCAAGTCGCCAGTCAGACCCTCAGCAACATGGCGGTCATCAATGCCGCCACCGATATGATGGTCCTCCGGCCCCTGCTCACCTTCGAAAAACTCGAAACCACCGACATCGCTCAGCGCATCGGCACCTTCGCCCTCTCCATCGAAGACGTACCCGACAGCTGCGCGGTATTCGCCCCCGACGATCCGGCCACAGCCACCGAACTCCAACGCATCCGCGAAGATGAACAGAACATTGATGTCGACGCGCTGGTCGCCGAATGCCTCCAGCAGACGCTCATCGTCAATCCGCGCAGCTTCACACAGCATCCCTTCGACGTGCGGGAGAACAATTGACGGCCGATACGCGCGGCAACGCGACCTGTTCACCACGGCGCCGTCAGCCTTTCGCCGACGGCGGGCACTCCCAGGACAGGGCCGCAAAGGCCGGCAGGGCAAAGAGCTTGTGGTTGGCCTTGGGAAACGCATAGTCCGCCAGGGCTTCCCGCGTTACCCACACATGAGGCCGCTCGCAACGCAGGCGCGACTGCCGCACGCCGCCAGCCTCCTCGCAGACAAAGACGTGCATGCGCAGGTGAAAATGGCTGTAATCATGCCTGATCACCCCCAGAGCCTGACCGGCCCGTACGCACAGGCCGGTCTCTTCCCGCACTTCCCGCGCCACGGCCTCCGCCGGGCTCTCGCCGGCCTCGATCTTCCCACCGGGAAACTCCCACAAACCACCCAGCATCTGCTCTGCCGAACGCTGCATGATCAGCAGCCGCCCGCGCTGAAAAATCAACCCCACGGCCACCTCCGCTGTCGGTAAGGCTTGCCGCGCACGCTTGCGCGGATAATCCGTTGCCGCGCCCAAGACCAGCGCCCGACACCATTCGCGCAGCGGGCATTCCGAACAGCGCGGCTGTCGCGGCAGGCAGATCATCGCGCCCAGCTCCATCTGCGCTTGATTGAACCCCGACGGATCTGCCACCTGCCGGATTGTCCCCAGCAGCGACTCGTACAGGCGCTTTTTCACCGCCGCGCTGCCAATGTCGTCCGGCAACGCCCGCAGTCTCGCCTGCACGCGCAGGACATTGCCGTCCACCACGGGATAATGCCGCCCGAAAGCGATGCTGGCTATCGCCGCCGCCGTGTAGGCGCCGATGCCCGGTAAGGCCGCCAGGGCGTCAAAGTCATCGGGCACGGCGCCACCCTGCGCCATGATGATCCGGGCGCATTCCTGCAGCCGCCGTGCCCGGGAGTAATAGCCCAGGCCCTCCCACTGCTTCAGTACCGCGTCGCTATCGGCGGCCGCCAGTGACGCCAGGTCGGGGAAAACGCGCAGAAAACGCTCAAAATATGGCAGTACTGTCGCCACCTGCGTCTGCTGCAGCATGAACTCACTCACCAGCACGCGATACGGCGTCGGCGATGACCGCCACGGCAACACCCGCTGATGCGACGCAAACCAACGCAATAACGACGGCACCCAGGGCGCACCCCTAAACTCATCTGCCTTGCCACACTGCTCCAAATGACGCTCCTGAATAAAATACTGCTACCGATCAGACCGATCAGACCGATCAGAAATCGGATCCGTCCGATCCGTCCGATCCGTCCGATCCGTCCGATCCGTCCGCGACAACAAGAAAGACAATCAGACCGATCAGACCGATCAGACCGATCAGCAATCCGATCCGTCGGATCCGTCCGATCCGTCCGATCCGTCCGCGACAACAAGAAAGACAATCAGACCGATCAGACCGATCAGACCGATCAGACCGATCAGACCGATCAGACCGATCAGCAATCCGATCCGTCGGATCCGTCCGATCCGTCCGATCCGTCCGCGACAACAAGAAAGACAATCAGACCGATCAGACCGCTCCGTCCGCCCAAAATCCGCCGATTGCGCCATACTATAGCAATGACTGGCCAAGCCGTAGACAATGCCGCGCGACTAATTATACTAAGCCACTACGGAGCGCCACGTCCATTCCCCACTCTACCCCCGCAATTTTCACCCGGGAGCCCCTTTTATGAAACACCTTACCCTGTCCCTGTCCCTGTTCATCTGCTGTACTGCCTGCCTGTGCGCCGCGCCAACCATGCGCAGCATGAGCGTCGATCGCCGCGATGGCGTCCTCCGCTGGGACGACGACAAAAGCGAAGTCGCGCTCTTCGGCGTCAACTACTACCCGCCCTTCTCCGTTGATTACAGCGCCATCACCGACCTCGGCCTGAATCACGAAGAGGTCATCCGCCAAGACGTCGCCCACTTCGCCCGTCTCGGCTTGAACACCATCCGCCTCCACTGCTGGGATCGCGAAATCAGCGACCTCGACGGCAATCTCATTGACAACGAGCACCTGCGCCTCCTTGATTTTCTCATCGCCGAATGCGCCCAGCACGGCATCTACACCGTGCTCACGCCCATTGCCTGGTGGGGCGCCAAGCCCGAATACAAGGGCTTCTCCACACAGTACAAAACCATCCGCGAAATGACCACGCAAAAAGACGCGTGGGAAAAGCAGGCGCGCTACCTGGAGCAGTTCGTCAACCACGTCAACCGCTACCGCGGCAAACGCTACGCCGACGACGAAGCCGTCGCTGTCTTCGAACTTATCAACGAGCCGCTCTATCCCGACGGCACCAGCGACGAGCTGGTCACCGATTACATCAACACCCTCACCAACGCCGTCCGCAAAACCGGCACCCGGAAAGGCATCTTCTACAACACCTGGGCAAATCGCATCCAGGCCTGCGCCAATGCCGACATTGACGGCGTCTCCAATGTTTGGTACCCCACCGGCCTCGTCGCCGGCCGTATGCTCAGCGGCAATCACCTTTACCGCGTCGATGACTATCCATCCCTGCGCGACGAACGCCTGGCCCAGAAGGCCAAGATCATCTACGAATTCGACGCGGCAGACGTTCACACCAGCTACATGTATCCGGCCATCGCCCGCGAATTCCGCCATTCCGGCGTCCAAATCGCCACCCAGTTCCAGTATGACGCCATGGCCCTCGCCGACAGCAATTGCAACTGGAAAACCCACTACCTCAATCTGGTCTACACCCCCGGCAAGGCCCTCAGCTTCGCCATCGCCGCCGAGGCCTTCCGCAACATTCCCCGTGGCAAGGACTACGGCTCCCTGCCGGAAAACCAGCGCTTCGCCAACGCCCGCCTTGATCCCGACGCCGATCTTAGCGAATGGCTCAGCGACAACAGCTTTCTGCACTCCAACTCCACCACCAGCACGCCGCCCGCCCCCCGGAAACTCACCCGCATCTGGGGCGTCGGCTCATCGCCCGTCGTCCGCTACCAAGGCAGCGGCGCCTACTTCCTGGACAAAGTCGCTGACGGTGACTGGCTGCTGGAAGTCTATCCTGACACCGTCATGCTCCGCGATCCCTACAGCGGCAGCATGACCCACCAAGGCAGCCACACTGAAAAAGTCCGCCTGGTATTTCGCGACAATAGCATGCAGGTCAACCTGCCAGACCTCAAAGGCGACCTGGTCATCCAGCAGCTTGCTGGCGCCAAGCGTGTCCCCACCGCCATTGCCGGGACCTCCCGCGCCATCGCTGGTGACGCGCCCTTCCAGGTCAGCCCCGGCTGCTACCGGCTCTGCCGCCAGGACCGCAGTAGCCAGTCGTTCAGCATCCCCCCGAGCATCCGCGCCGATTTCGTGCTGCCACCGCCACGAAAAAGAAACGACCCAGCCTTGCGCATTGACATGCCCGTCCAGACCCTGGCTGACGAACGTGCCCTGCCCGTCGTCGTCGAAGGCGTCCTTGCCAATGAAGACGACCAGCTCACCCTCGTTCTCACCCAAGGCAACAACGGCCGTGTCAACCGCATGCCCATGACGCCCGATCCGACCCACCGCAACCACTGGCTGGCCAGCGTCAATGGCAAGGGCCTCGGCGGCGCCGGCCGCTACCAGGTCCGCATCGAAGTCAGCGGTAAAAACGGCGTCAGCAGCTTCCCCGGCGGCCTGCCCCTGCCCAACGATCCGCGCGCGATGACCGACCCGCTGCCCCTCATCGACCTCACCCAACCCGTCAAGCTGGCGGAGCCCGTCACTGACGAACAGGGCCTGCTCTTCCAAAACAGCCAGGACATCCAGGCCGGCGTCCTCCGCATGGACGCCCGAACATACGCTGCTAAGCCTGATCATTCCAGTCTCTTCGTACCCTTCACGCCCGCAGCCATCTCGGCAATGCCCAGCGCCATCGCCAGCGCCAATGCCATCCGCATCACCCTGCGCGGCGGCCCCCAGAGCAACCGCGTGGAGCTGTCGCTCGTCCAGGATGACGGCCAAAGCTTCTGCGCCGTCCTGCACATCGGCAGCACCTGGACCACACAGACCGTGCTCATTGACGACCTCCGGCCCCACGTCAGCGCCACCGCCAAAGAAATCAACCTGGCAAAGGTGAACCAGCTGCGCCTCATCGCCGGCAAATGGCTCTATGCCGACGCCGCCGACCTGCCTCACAACATTGAAATCAAAGACTGTTCGCTCATTTACAGCCTGCCCTATCTCAGCATGGTCGTTCTCGATGAGCCCCTGCAGCCCATCATCGCCGAATTTTCCTCGGAATTGCCGCGAGCTACCCGCGCCGGTCAGGGTGCGCGCACGTACGGCCGCGACCAGGACAGCTTTGCCACCCTGCTCAGCTCTAAGGGCTTCACTGCAGCCGGTTCGAGCGTGTCCCTCAATGTTTCTCTGCCTGTCTGCGCCCGGGCCATCCTGCAGGATCATCATGATTTCAATACCCTCATCCTTGTCGCCCGCGCCGTGTACCCGTGGACCAATCGCCTGGAGCTGGTCATCAGCGAACAGGACGGCACGCCCTGGGGCACCCAGGCCATCACCCTCAGCACCGAATGGCAGGACATCCATATTCCCATCAAAAGCCTGACGTTCTTCAAACATTGGAAACCCAGCTGCCCGCCCGACCGCGGCGGTGAAGGCGACGGCCTCCGCGTGCAAAACATCAACCGCGTCAATTTCTGCTACGGCAAGTGGCTCCTCGGTGACGACGCCGGCAAAGTCCAGGGCGTCGCCATCCAGGAACTGCGCCTGGCCAATATCCCCGAACAGCCCTGAATAACACGCTAACCAAAGGACCCGCGCCATGATCACAACCACCCGATCGCTCATTGCCGGACTTTGCCTCGCCGTCGCCACACCTGGCATGGCCGACATGGTTGTCGCCCGCCGCGGCCAGCCCGCCGCCTGCAGCATCGTCCACGCCGCCGGCGCAGCGCCGCCCATCGTCCTTGCCGCCAAAGAGCTGCAGGACTTC
>JAQWBY010000093.1 GCA_028706165.1 Lentisphaeria bacterium
CGGCGAAGACCGGCCGCCGCCCGCCGGCCGCCAGCCCAGCGGCAAAGGCAACGGCATGCCCCTCGGAGATGCCCACGTCAAAAAATGACTCGGGGTAGTTCTGGCTGAAATCGAGCAGGCCGGTGCCTTCGGGCATGCCTGCCGTGATGGCCAACAGCTGCGGGGTGTTTGCCCGCAACGCCTGCAACGCCTGCCCGAAGGCCGTGGAAAACGTCGGCCCGGCGTTCTTTTTGGTCGGCTGGGCCTTGCTCTGATCGAATGCCGGGGTGCTGTGGTAGCAGGCCGGGTTCTGTTCCGCAGCGGGGTAGCCCTTGCCCTTGGTCGTCAGCACATGCAGCAACAGCGGCTGGCGCAGATGCTTGATGCGTTGAAAAGTCCGGACCAGCTCAGGCAGGTCGTGGCCGTCCAAAGGCCCGAAGTAGCGCAAGCCGAGCTCCTCGAAGATCGCGCTGGGGACCAACAGGTATTTGGTCGCGCCTTCCAAATGGCTGATCCAACCCTTCAGCCGCCGACCCGCAAAAGGCACCCGCAACAAGGCACTGCGGCAAAAGGCCTTGAAGCTGTTGTAACTCTTCGTCGAGATCACCCGGCTCAAACAGCGGGAAAAGGCGCCGACGTTGGGCGATATGGACATCTTGTTGTCATTGAGGACGAGAATGAAGTCCTTGGTCGTCACCGAGATGTTGTTCAGGCCCTCGAAGGAACTACCGCAACCGAGAGCGCCATCGCCCAGCACAGTCACGACTTTCCGGTGACCGTGCGCGTTGTCCCGCGCGGCGGCCAGGCCCAGCGCCGCCGAGATGCCCGTGCCGCTGTGCCCTGTGCCAAAGCAGTCATAGGGGCTCTCCGCGCGCAACGGAAAACCACAACAGCCATCGGCTTGGCGCAGCTGCTGAAAACTCTCGCCCCGCCCCGTCAGTAGCTTGTGCACATAACACTGGTGGCCGGTGTCGAACACCAGCGCGTCGTGGGCAAAATCAAAGACGTAATGCAGCGCCAGCACCAACTCGACCACCCCGAGATTGGATGCCAAGTGGCCGCCATGGCGGGATACCACTGCCAGTAATTCCTGGCGAATCTCGGTGGCCAGGGCCGGCAACGCATCAACCGGCAGCTTCTTCAAGTCGTGGGGGCTATGGATGGTGTCAAGCATAATGGTGGTTATCAGTTCTCGTCAGCAGGCAAAAGGTAGTGGCAATAAAACGCAGCGGCGGGGCTAGCCCCGCTGCTGCCGCCGGGCGACGCCAGTGGTCGGCGGCGCCCTGGCGTGTCAGGTTTAGATCTTCCTTACGCCATCGACGAAGACGGCCCGCACCGCAAAATCGTCATCAAGCACGGTAATATCGGCGGCGTAGCCCTTTTCCAAGCGTCCGAGGCCCTTGATTCCCAACGACTCGGCCTGGTTAAGCGAAGTCGTCCGGATCAACTCGCAGAGGGGCTTGCCGGTGACTTCGGCGATATTCTTGAGCGCGACATTGAAGCGCAGGGTGCTGCCAGCCAGCGCGCCATTGAATTCCAGCCTCGCGGCGCCGTCCTTGACCACCACCGCCAGCCCGCCGAGGTGGTAATTGCCGTCCGCAAGCCCCGTAGCCTCCATGGCGTCAGTCATCAACAGTATCTTCGCAATAGGCTTGACCTTGAAGGCGAGCCGGATCATCTCGGGGCAGAGATGGATTTTGTCGCAGATCATTTCGATGGCCACGTCGTCGTCATAGAGACCGGCGCCGACCATGCCGACTTCGCGATGATGCAGCTTGGTCATCTGATTGCAGAAGTGGGTCAAGCGTTTGAGGCCGCGCTGCCGGCCAGCCTGGAATTGCGCGTAGGTGGCGTTGGTGTGACCGCAGCTCGGGCAGATGCCGGCGGCCACCAGCTGTTCGGTCAGTTCCAGACTGCCGGCCATTTCGACGGCGTAGGTGACCAGCGACACCGGCGAAATCTCGCACAGCCGCAGCACTTCCTTCATGTCGGGCTTGCGAACGTAGGCGGGGTTCTGCGCACCAATACACTCGGGATTGATGAAGGGCCCCTCCAAATGCGTGCCGAGGATCTTCGCGTGGCTGGGCGAACGGCGGTATGCCTCAATGTTGCGCAGGCTCTTCGCCAGCATTTCCTCGGACAGCGTCAGCGTTGTCGGGCACATGGAGGTCACGCCCTCCCGCAACTTGGCCTCGGCGATGATCGGCATAGCCGCCGGATCTTCACTGGTGACGTCGTGCCCCATGCCACCGTGGCAATGCGTGTCGATGAAGCCCGGCACCACGCGCATGCCCTGGGCATCGTAGGTCTCGGAACAGACAGGGAGGGCCTTCCCGGTGGGGATCACCTGCTTGATCTTAGCGCCGGCTATCTCAAGCGCCGCATCGGGCAAATCCACCTCGGGGGAAATCACGTGGGCATGCTGGATTAACAGTGACATCTCGTCCTCCTTGCTTATTCTTCGGTCTGGCCGAGCCGGCGCCATTCGCCACATGTCAACCAGGCAGGTCCCGGCGGGAGCGCTTTGTCAGACAGTCCCTACACTAACGCTCACCGGCCTTCGTACCTTTGCGGGCTTTGGGTAAAAAGACGGTGAATTCGGTTCCCTGGCCGACTTGGCTTTTTACATCCAGCCAGCCTTGGTGGTGGGTGACACAGCCATAGACCATCGCCAGCCCCATGCCGGTTCCTTTGTGCGGGCCTTTGGTGGTAAAAAAGGGATCGAAAATATGGCCGACCAAGGCCGGGGGGATGCCGCAGCCATTGTCGCGCACTTTGATGCAGACGAAGTCGCCGGCTTTCGCGTCGCGCTGGGGCCGCTTGTCCCATTCCGGCATGTCTTCGTGAGCCTGTTCCGCCCGCAACACGATACGCTTCTCGCCGCTGCGTTCGGCCACGGCGTCCTTGCTGTTGAAAAGCAGATTGAGGATGATCTGTTGCAACTGCGCGGCATCGCCGTAGATCATCATCGGCTCGGGGTCGAGCAGAGTCTTGAAGGCGATCCCCTTGGCGGTGGTATTGAACAGCGTTCCGGCCTGGGTGATCAACGCGCTGAGGTCTAGCAGCTCTTCCTGAAATTTGCCTCTGCGGGCGAAACCGAGCAGCTGGCTGGTCAACTCGGCCGCGCGCTTGCTGGCCGCGTCGATATTGCCAAGCATGGCTCGTGACGCCGGGGTGAGGTCCTGCCGGCTGAGCATCTCAATGCTGCCGAGGATGCCATGCAGGAGGTTGTTGAAGTCGTGGGCGACGCCGCCGGCGAGCTGGCCAACGGCTTCCAGGCGCTGCGAGTGCATGAGCTGCTCTTCGAGTTTTAGGTGTTCGCGCTCCTTGTCCCGCTGCTCGGTCATGTCGTGCATGATCAGCACCGCCATGGCCTTCTCATTCACCCATGCCTGGGAGAGATTGAAGTCCACATCGCGGCGGCGGCCATCGGGCAGCAGCAGGGTCATATTGGTGAACATGACGACTTTTTTGTCCTCGCTACCGCGCCATAACCGCTGCCATTCGTCGTTCCAGACATAGGGCTTATCGTTGGCGTCGAGAATCTGACTGGCCAGCACGAAGTCCGGCTGGGTCAGCTGCAGATGGAGGGTGGACATGGCGGCCGTGTTGGCATTGAGGACCATGCCGTGCTCATCAAGCAAAAAAATGAGCTCGCTGCTATTGTCAAAGACCGCCTGGTAACGCCCGGCCCACTCCGCCAACGACTGTCGCATCTGATTGGTGCTCTGCAAGTGCTTGAAAAGATCAATGACGATGCCAAAAGCGCCAATGCGGCGCTCGATGCGCAAGGCCCGGCCAAGGTGCAGGTAGAGGTAGGTCAAGACGCTGATCCAGGTCACGACCAGACAACGGCCGGCTTCGACGCTCCATGATACATCCGCAGCCTCATTCTGGCTTAAAAAGCGCACCAGCAGCTCCGCCGACATCAGATACATGTTCATGCTCACGAAAAAGCAGAACAGCACCGGCAGCTGTCGATTGCGCATGGTCTGATAGAGAATCGGCAGCAGAAAAAAGAGCAGCAGGTGCAGAAAAGTCAGGCCGATCATGCCCTGCTGCAAACTCAAGACCAGCATAAACGGGTCGGAATCGTCGTACCACTTGAAACCAGAATCCACGCTGTAATGGCTGAACAGCAGGCGAGTCGTAAAGAAAAAACCAATACCCAGCACCATCATGCTGAGGATGAAACGCTGAGCCTCCGTAGTCCCTTCTGTCTCGTAGATCACCAGAAACATGCTCATCACGGGGATGAGCAGCAGGCCGTAGCTGAGGGTGTCCCAGATGTTCGGGGTAACGTCCAAAACCAGCTCGGGAATCCACGTGGCCTGCCCCAGCATGAACAGCGTCCCAAGAACCAGATACAACGGGACAATGCCTATCACCCGCCGCAGGCAGTGCAACATCATCACAAAAACAGCCAACGCCGTCAATTCCAGCAACAAGATTACCAAGGCGCTGAACATGCTCGTCACTGCCCATCTGGGTTATCGCGAAACACACCCCGTGCAGCCCAATTCATGCCGGGCGCACACCATGACAACATATCGTCAGGACTTCTTGTCCGAAATCCCGTCGCCGCCTGCCTGACCACCAGACGGTTTCACCACGGCCGCGGCAGCCTTCGCCGCAACTGACGGCAAAGCGCCGCCGTCCTTGGCGCTGGCGTCGGCGGTTGCTTTGTCCCCGTCCTTGGCGCTGGCGTCGGCGGGGGCTTTGTCCCCGTCCTTGGCGCTGGCGTCGGCGGTTGCTTTGTCCCCGTCCTTGGCGCTGGCGTCAGCGGGGGCTTTGTCCCCGTCCTTGGCGCTGGCGTCGGCGGGGGCTTTGTCCCCGTCCTTGGCGCTGTCGTTGCGGGTATCAGCAGCGGCATTATCCCGAGCTTTTTCGGCCTCGCCATCTTTGTCGGGTGAGTCGTCGCCGTTTGTCTTCGCGGTTGACTTTTGGGGCAGGAGCGTTTTTTTGCCCCGGTCGTTCTTGCCCTTGAGTCCCGCAGCGGGTTTCATGGTAGGTAGCATCACCGGCTTGGCAGCGCCGGCTGGCGGTGGCACGGGCGGGGCTTCCGGTGCCGTCGCGTTTGCCTTTTTCTTCAGCATGGCCAGTGCCGTACGCATACTGTAAAGGGCAAAGCCCATGAAGGCGGCGGCCACCAGCACTGCCAGCCAGGAGATGATCGCCAACATACCGCTACTCTTCAGAGCCATGAACAGGGCATAAAAGAGCAGCAACAGCGGCCCATTGAGCCCCAGGAGGCGCCGTTTCTGCTCGCCGGCCAAGTCGTCAATGGCGGCCTTGCGGCTTTCCATGACCTGGCGTTCAAGCACCTTCAGACGATCCTGCATCTGCCGCTCGGCGTCTTTAACCACCTTCTCCGCAGCCTTGTCGGCGGCCTGCCGTTTTTCGGCGAGTTCTTTTTCCAGCTGTTCGCGTTCTTCCTGGCTTTTTTTCTTCATCTCGGCCAGTTCGGCTTTTTCCTTGGCCAGTACCGCCGCATCGGCCGGCAGAGCGCCAGTAACGCCATCCTTGCCGGCAGCGATAAAAGCCTCCGCGCGCTTCTCTTTTTCCGCCAGGGCCTTCTGCGCTTCGGCCAAGACCTTCTCGCCTTCCGTGAGTTTGCTGGCGCGCTGATCAAGCTCGGTCTTCCGGGCAGTCATTTCGCCAAGAGCGACCGTGACCTTTGTCCGCAGCGCGTCCATCTCATCCTTGGTCTTTTTGCGCAACGCCTCGTTGTCGGCGTCGGCCTGGCGGCGTTTTTCTTTCATTTCGGCATCAAGCGCCGCGGCCTTTTCAATGAGTATTTTTTTTACCTGTTCTTTTTGCTCTTCCAGCTTGCGTTGTTCCTCGGCGCACTGGTCGCGATGTTTCTGCAACAGCGCAGCCGCAGCCGCCTCGGCCTTGGCGCTGATCTCCGCGCCCTTGGCCTTGGCGTCAACAGCCATTTTCTTGATCTGCTCCAGGCAGACGGCCTCGCCATCGGCGCGTTTCTTGGCCAGTTCTGTAGCCAGTTGCTGCTCGGCCTCGGTCTTCATCTTGGCCACCAATTGCTTGGCCATGGTAATGGCTTGCTGGCGCATCTGCTCGCACTCGTCCCGACTCTTGGTTAGCAACGCCTGCTGCTCATCGGCCGCCTGTTTCAGAATGGCCTGCCGCTCCGTCTCGGCTTGTTTGAGCAACTGTAGGCGCTCCGCCTCGGCTTGTTTGAGCAGCTGCTGGCGATCCTGCTCAGCCTGCAAGCGCGCGCTCTGTCGGGCCAGCTCCATTTCCTTGGCGGCCTGTTGCCGTGAAGTCTCCACCAGGCGTTCCATCTCCTGTGCCAGCCCCACGCTCGCGCCGACGCTAATCGCCGGGGCCGCCGCATACATGGACGCTGCCACTGTCGGACCGGTCTGCTGCGCCTGCGCCGGCGGTGGTACTGTCGCCGGTCCCGTCTGCTGAGCCGGCGTTGACGGCACGGCGCCCGTCTGCTGAGCCGGCGTCGCCGACGTCGCCGAAGGCTTGTTCGCGTTGTCAATGACATTCACCGGCCGGGCAATCTTCAGACCGCGCTTGGCACCGGCCACCGTGGCGTTGTTGGTCGCAGCGGGGGTAGCCGCCGCATCACGCGTATCGACGGTCATGGCCGTACGGCATTGTGGGCAATTGAGCTTCGGCACCGGCGCATTCAGAGTCAGCCGGGCGGCACACTGCGGGCAAATATAGTTCACTGCCATGATGCTATTCCTTTGTTTCGCGCCTCGTTGCGACGCGGCTGACTGCCCACCGCGCCGACAGTCAGCACTGGCTACTCCTGCTCAAGCCTTGCGCAGGTGGAAATGGGCCGGGACCTCATTGATATCCACAGCGTGCATGTCAGCACAGTCACCCGCCGTCAATGACAACGCCAGCGTTTCGGCGCAAATATAAGCCGACTCGGCTTCAATCGCCCGGGCCAGTTCCGCCGGCGCGCTGTAGCAAATGTGGATGCGGTCCGTGACCTCGAAATGCAGCTCTTTGCGCAGATTCTGCAGTTTGCTGACCACTTCCCGGGCGTTGCCTTCCTGGATCAGCTCAGCGGTCAGTCGGGTGTCGAGGGCAACCGTAATGTCGCCTTCATTGGCGACGCACACGCCTTCCTTCTCCGTGCGTTGGATGAGCACATCGTCCTCACTCAGCGCCAGCGCCGTGCCGTCGGCAAGCGTCAAGGCCAGGGATTCGCCCTGGCGCAGGCTGGCAATATCCGCGCTCGACAACGCCGCGATCGCCGGCATTGCCAACTTCATCTTCGGACCCAGTTTCGGCCCGAGCCGCTTCAGATTGGGCTTGGCACTCAGCGACACCAGGGATTCTTCGTCGGCCTGCACCTGCACCGCTTTGACATTGAGTTCCTCAGCAACGACCGACGCCATCTGCTCAAGATCAGCGCGCACCGCCGACTTCGCCGACACCAGCACCGCCGCAGCCAGCGGCTGACGGATTTTCTGGCTAGCCTGCGTCCGCAAAAAACGCCCCAGTGACACGGCCGACATTGTTCGCGCCATGCGTTCATTGAGCGCCGTGTCCAAATAGGCCGTCGGCACCTCCGGGTAATCACAGAGATGCACGGATGCCGGCATGGCGTCCGTACGCAAATTGCGGTAGATCGTCTCGGTGATAAAAGGCGTGAAAGGGGCCGCCAGCTGGCAGAGCGTCACCAGCGTGTAATGCAGTGTCGCGTAAGCGTCGCCCTTGTCCGTATCGTTATCGCTCTTCCAGAAGCGCCGCCGGCTGCGGCGGATATACCAGTTGGTCAGATCGTCAAGAAAACTGGTAAAGCGCGTCGCGCCGCGCTGCAAGTCATAGTAGTCCAGCGCGCTACGCACGTCCTGCACCGTCGCACTCAAGCGCGACAACACCCAGCTGTCCAGCACGTTCTCCGGCGTCGCGGGCGGCACGGCCTGCCCCGCTGGCGGCACCCAGCCATCCACTCGGGCGTAGGTCACGAAGAAACAATGCGCGTTCCACAGGGGTATCAACACTGTCCGCATCACTTCGCGAACCGCCGCCTCGCTGAAGCGCAAATCCTCCGCCCGCACCGCCGGCGATGCCAGCAGACACAGGCGCAACGCATCCGCGCCGTAGCTGTCAATCACCGCCCGCGGGTCAGGATAATTCTTGAGGCGTTTGGACATTTTGCGGCCGTCCTCCGCCAGCACCAGGCCGTTGACCACCACGTTCTTGAAGGCGGGTTTGTCAAAAAGCATGGTCGAAATCAGCATGAGAGTATAGAACCAGCCACGAGTCTGGTCGAGCCCCTCGGCAATGAAGTCCGCCGGAAAGGCCCCTTCCACCTTCTCGCGGTTGGCGAAGGGATAGTGATGCTGCGCATAGGGCATGGAACCACTCTCAAACCAGCAGTCGAGAACCTCCGGCGTGCGCCGGTACACCTTCCCGTCACGGCATATCTCAATGCGATCAATGAAATGCTTGTGCAAATCGCTGACCTTCTGCCCCGACAGCGCTTCCAGCTCCGCGATAGACCCCACGCAGATGGTATCCGCCGGATCCTCGACGTTGATCCACACCGGTATGCAAGACCCCCAGAAACGATTGCGGCTGATATTCCAGTCCTTCGCCTCCGCCAGCCAGTTCGCAAAACGCTTCTCGCCGACAAAATCGGGCATCCAGCGCGTCTGCGCGTTGTTTTTGATCAAGCGTTCGCGCAGGTCTTCCACCTTCACGTACCAAGCGTCAATCGCCCGGTAAATCAGCGGCGTATCCGTGCGCTCGCAGAAGGGATAGCTGTGCACAATCGTCGACTGTTGCACCAGCTTGCCATTCTGCTTCAACATGCGGATGATGGCCTTGTCGGCCTCCTTGCAATTCACGCCGGCAAAATCCGCCACCACCGGCAGAAAATTCGCGTCGTCGTCCAGCGGATCAACCAGCTCGATGTTCGCCGCCCGGCAGACCCGGTAGTCATCTTCGCCGTAGGCCGGCGCCTGATGGACAATGCCCGTGCCGTCCGTCGTCGTCACATAAGCGTCGCTCAAAATGCAGAAGGCGTTGGCATGGCCGGCAAAATAGGGGAAGATCGGCTCGTAATGGCAGCCGACCAGCTCGGCGCCCGCGCACTCGTGCAGCACCGTGTACTCGCTCTCTTGCTTGTAGTAGGCAGAAAGCCGCTCCTTGGCCACGATGTACGCGTCGCTGCTGTCGCCATCGCGGACGACACAGTAGCGGATGTCGGGCCCGACGCAAGCCGCGAGGTTCGCCGGCAGCGTCCATGGCGTGGTCGTCCAGATCAGCACGTAGGTCGTCAGGCCCGCGCAGCCGGGAAAATCCCGGTCCAGTATTTTCATGCGCACGGTCACCGCCGGGTCCTGTACGTCCTGGTAGTTGCTGTTGGCCTCGAAGTTGGACAGCGGCGTATTCAATTTCCAGCTGTAGGGCATGATGCGGTGAGCGCGGTAAATGCGTCCCTGCTCCCAGAGTTGCTTGAAGACCCACCAGATGCTCTCCATGAAGGTGCTGTCCATGGTCTTGTAGCCGTGCTCAAAATCCACCCAGCGGCCCATGCGGCTGACCGTCTGCTGCCACTCTTTCACGTAGCGCAACACCATCGACCGGCACTGCTCGTTGAAGACGTCGACGCCACAGTCGCGAATGGCCGGCGCCCCCGCCAAGCCCAGCTTGTCCTGCGCCAGAGCCTCGATAGGCAGGCCGTGGCAGTCCCAGCCAAACGTGCGCTCCACATAACGGCCACGCATGGTCTGGTAGCGGGGAAACACGTCCTTGATTGTGCCAGCCAGCAAATGGCCGTAGTGGGGCAGGCCCGTCGCGAAGGGGGGGCCGTCGTAGAACACATAGGGCTGACCGCCGCGCCGCTGCTCAAGGGACTGCGCAAAAATCTGCTCCTGATCCCAATAGGCAAGCACCGCCTCTTCCATCTTGGCAAAGGATGCATTCGTGTCAACCGCATCAAACATCGTGTTCCGTCTCCTCGACTTGTAAAGCCGGATTCTCAGGGCAGCCATGCTGCCGCGCTCTTGTCATTACTCAGTGTCTTGCCCGGCGCCAAGCCCTTGCCCGGCGACAGGCGGATTCACGAAAAAACGGCCACAAGGCCGGCGCCGACCACTGCTGCCGGCACCTTGTCGCACCACCATCAGCAGTCCTCCCAGCGATCAATCTTCGCAAAGGGTATGCGCATGCGCTGGAGGTCACCACGCTCGTCCTTGAACTCCACCAGCACCAGCGTCGGCTGGGCCTCGACAATTTGCTCCACCCGCAACGCCTGCCCAGCAAAATCAACCGCGAAAGGCCCCGCCGGACTGCCGTCGGCCCGGCGCGAAATCTTCTCAAAGTAGCTCTGCGTCCACTTGGCATGGATGTCTTTGGCCAGGGCTTCTTCGGCTGCCCGGCGTTCTTCCGCGGCCTTGCGGGCCGCGGCTTCCTCCCGTTCCTTCTGCTTTTTGGCCTCTTCGCGCCGACGGGCGCGCTCGCCCTTGACATCCAGGGCAAAAAGGATCACCACCGGAAAGACCCACGGCAGGAGCAAGCCAAGCAGGAATGCGATCACGGGATTATGACGCCGGCAGGTCGCGATGGACACCGCCCAGAACGCCGACCCCAAGAAGAACACCACCACCAGCACGATGGCGATGATCAACAGCGGGTCCGTCTCAATCTCGGCCTTCACAAAACGCCGGCTGAGCATCACCGCCGTGTCTTTGCACCAGTAGCCCACGTCCTGCAAAAAATATTTTGCTCTCTGGATGTCATCATTCATAGGCCTGTCCTCATGTACCGCGATGGTCTCGACGCTGTGGACGACTGCCTGCTCAGAAGTCGTTTTTCTCTGGCTTGTCAGTTTCGCGCAGGTAGGAACGAGTGTCCCAAAAAACAAAGATCAGGTAAATCAGAAAAATCAGCATAAAGATACTTTGGAAATCCCAGCCGGGAAGGTCCAGGAATGAATAGACAATGCCCGTGGTCAAGGGCGGTATGCAGCAGTTCAGGCCAACGGCCAGCAGCCCCCCCGGCGAACTCCGCCATTCGGGGTGAAACAGCAGCGACGTGACCACAAAAATCAACACGCAGATGAACACCGGCTTGATCAGCACCAGCGCATAAAAGAGGGCGATGAATGGCGACATCAGAAAGGTCATGGTGCGGGCGTACTCAACCAGCTCGCCCGGAGCCAGGCGCTTACCCTCGCCAGCACCAAGGCGCTCCCCCAACGCCGACAGTTTCTCAGGCGGCAGCAGCGGCACAATCTGAACGTTCTTGCCCTCACGCACCCACATATCAATGCGCTCGCTGCGCAGGATCAAGCCGCGCTCCTCGCGACCAGCACGTAAAGCCAAGGCCGGCGGTTCGGCGTCTGGCGCCAGTATGTCCACCCGCCAGCCATCAGCCGTAATCACCTGCGGCAGTCCAACGTCCGCCGACCAACGGAGATGACCATCGTCCAGCCAGAGTTCTCCAAGAACTGACGCGACCTTCCCGGATATCCCCCCGACCAGCGCCACCGTGTCCGGCAACTTGAATAACATTCGTACCACGCCGCCCAGCGACGCCAACAACAGCAGCACCAGCAGAGCTTTGCCCCAGCGACGTTGTTCACGCACGGATAAAAAGGCGATGTAGGGACGCAAAAACAGCGCCAGCAACACCCGGCGATACGGTACGCGCTCCGCCAGCCACTGGTCATCCGCAATTTTCACTGAATCCTCGTCCTGCATCTATTCACGTGTCTCGCCAACATCGCCCACGTCAGACACCACCAAGTGCCTACAGCTAGTCAAAAGCCGCATACCTCAAGCCCAGGGTGGCACTTCAACGCTGGCGGCTCGCCAGACGCCGCTGCTCGGCTTTCTCCATGCGCGCCAGAGTCGGCGCGGCGATCTTCTGCTCTTCCGCTGATATACGGTCAATGAACAACACGCCGTCCAGGTGGTCAATTTCGTGCTGAAGGCAACGACTCAGCAGATGACCGCACTCGACCTGCAATTCGTCGCCGGCAAGCGTCTTCGCCCGCAGGATCACGCGCGCCGGGCGGGTGACCTCGCCAGACACGTCGGGAACACTGAGACAGCCCTCGCCAGCACACTCGGTCTCTGCCGAACTCGACACAATCTCGGGATTGACCAGCGCCAGGGGCATGCGCGGATTCAACAGCGCCTCACCGGGACTCAGCACCGCCGGATCCGAATCATCTTTTTCCGACCGGGTGTCGATCACAATCAGGCGGATGTTCACTCCGACCTGCGGCGCCGCCAAACCAACACCAACAACCTCGTTCTCCTGCATGGTCACAACCATCCGCTCGGCCAAGGCCACCAACTCCGGGGTGATCGCCGTCACCGGTTCCGAACGCTTGCGCAACGCTGGATGACCGTGACGCACAATGCGCATGCGCCGAGGCTTCGCTTTTTGCAGAAAATCAAACATCAACAGTCCTTTTTCCAACCGCCGACCAAGGCATGGAAACAATCCGCCCGACCGACAGCATAAACCAAAATCCAGTCCACTATCCGGCTCATGACATACATGACGCGGCCCCCGCGGACCGTCACCAGAACAAACTCATAAGTTAGCCCGTCCCTAGCGATTCGCAAGATCAAAAGACACAATTCCAGACCCGCCAAACGCAAGTTGCTGGACCCAGTGGACCCGGTGGACCCAGTGGACCCAGTGGACCCAGTGGACCCAATGGACCCAGTGGACCCGGTGGACCCAGT
>JAQWBY010000462.1 GCA_028706165.1 Lentisphaeria bacterium
CCGAGTACCACGCCGCGAGCCGGCGCGGCCACTTCATGTCGAGCCACCTGCTGGCCCACTTCCGCGAATCCCCGGCCTTGTACCACAAGGAGGTATCCGGGGAGGTCCCCGACGCCGAGTCGCCGGCCCTGGCGCTTGGCCGCGCCGCCCACTGCCTCATTCTCGAGGGCCGCCAGGCCTTTGCCGACGAATACCTCGTTGCCGACGGCCCGGTCAATGCCCGCACCGGCGAACCCTACGGCCGTTCCACGAAGGCCTATGCCGAATGGCTGGCCTCGCAGGACCGCGACGTCCTTTCGGGCAGGGACTACGGCTTCCTCCTCAAGCTGCAGACCGGCGTCTGGCAGCACGCGGTCGCCGCCGATCTTCTCAGCGAAGGCGTGGCCGAGGGCGTCATCCGAACCCACTACTGCGACGTGCCCTGCCAGGTCCGTCTGGACTGGCTGTCGGCCAAACACGGCCTCGTCGATCTCAAGACCTGCGACAGCCTCAAGTACTTCGAGAATGACTGTCGCCGCTACGGCTACATCCACCAGCTGGCCTTCTACCGCGCGGTCATCCGCGAGGCGTCGGGGGAAACGGTGCCCGTGCACATCATTGCCGTGGAGAAGAACGAGCCCTTCGCGGCGGGGGTGTGGAAGCTCAGCGACGACGTCCTCGCCCAGGCCGAATTCGTCAACGAGGCCGCGCTGAGGCGCTTCATCGCCTGCCACGAGCTTGAGCAATGGCCGACCGGCTACGAGGACGTCCGCATCATCGACAGCATCTGAAAAGAAAGGAACACACGACCATGGGTATGCTCGACACGATTCAGTCCGGACGGGAGGCAAAGCCCCCGCGCATCATGATTTACGGCAGTGAAGGGGTAGGTAAGGCGCAGCCGCTTGATGCACTCGTCCTGACACCAAGTGGATTTGTTCCAATGAACGATATCCAAGTTGGCAGCAAGGTCATCGGAAGCGACGGGAAGCCCCACAACGTCCTCGGCATCTACCCGCAGGGCGAAAAGGAGGTGTTCCGCGTCACTTTCCGCGACGGCTGCTCCACCGAATGCTGCGATGACCATCTCTGGTTCACTCAGACCCGCGGCGAACGGGATAGGAATTATCCCGGTTCCGTCCGCACCCTGCATACTATCCGCAACAGCATTCGCTACGGCACACACTTCAATCACGCCGTCCCTCGTGTCGCTCCGGTGGAGTTCAGTCGCAACGAGGAACTCCCCCTGGCCCCATGGCTGCTCGGTATCTACCTCGCCGAGGGGAGCGGCGCCCACAGCATCTCCAACCCCGAGCAGGACATCCAGGCGCGCATCACCGCCAACATTCCCGCCGGCGACAAGGCGACTCTCCATCAGGGTGACGTGGCCATACATAAGGGGAACCGCGGCTCGAAGGCCCCTAGCCATTTCAGGGCTGCTCTTCGGGAACTGGGCATAGAGGACAAAATAAGCGATACCAAGTTCATCCCCGAGCAGTACCTCTATTCCAGCGTTGCCGACCGCCTGGAGCTGCTCCGGGGCCTTTGCGACGGCGATGGCTATGTGGGAAAACCTGGCAGTTTCGAAATCTGCACCGCCAGTCCGCAGATGGCGCGGGGCATCATGTTCCTCATCCGTTCCCTCGGCGGCTCCGCAGTCTGCTCCGTGCGTCCCGGCAAATACCGCAAGGATGGCGACGTGCACATGGTCAAGGATTCGCACCGCATCTACGGGGTATTCACCAATGGCATTGTCCCTGTGTCATCCAGTAAGCACCTCAATAAATGGGATGCCCCGGAATGGATGATTCGCAATACGATCCGCAGTGTGGAATCCGTCGGCAAGAAAGAGTGCCAATGCATCATCATCGATGCCATCGACTCGCTCTATGTCACAAACGACTTCATCCTCACCCATAACAGCACTTTTGCCGCCTCGGCGCCGGGCGCAATCTTCATCCAGACCGAGGACGGACTCGGCGAGATCGACTGCAGCAAGTTTCCTCTTGCACACAGCCTCGCCGATGTGTTCAGTGCGCTTGCCGCCCTGCGCGACGAAGCGCACGAGTTTCAATGCGTGGCGGTGGACTCCGTCGACTGGCTGGAGCGCCTCATCTTTGACGAGGTGTGCCGCGAGTTCGGCGTCAGGAGCATCGAGAAGGCCGACGGCGGCTATGGCCGCGGCTATGTCCATGCGCTCACTCACTGGCGCAAGGCGGTGTCGCTTCTCAACGAGCTGCGCGACCGCCGCGGCATGATGACCATCCTGGTGGCCCACGCCAAGGTCGAGCGCTTCGAGGACCCCGAGAACGCCGCCTACGACCGCTACACGCCGCGCCTGCACAAGCATGCCGCATCGCTCCTGTCCGAGTGGGTCGATGCCGTCCTTTTCGCCAGCAAGAAGTTCCGTGTCACCAAGGAGAACGCGGGGTTCAGCGGTGAGCGCGGCATAGCGGCTCCCATCGGCGCCGAGGGCGGCGAGCGCGTTCTGCGCACGGTGGGAAGTCCGGCCTGCATTGCCAAGAACCGCTTTGGCCTGCCGCAGGAGATAGCGCTGTCGTGGACGGCTTTCATCGACGCGTACGGCAAGGCCAACGCGGCAGACGCGACGTGAGGGGGGGAAGAACGATGTCGGAACGAAATATCACACTGCGTGAACCGCAGGTCTGCGATCTCTGCGGCCGCCGCATCCAGGTGGGCGAGACCTGCCGCATGATCCGCGACGACTTCATGCCAGGAGTCAGGTTTTTTGAGCACTTTCGCTGCCCAGCGAAAGGCCCGGCAACCGGGCGGCCGAATTCGCCCAAACCCAGCAACCCGTAACATAAGGAACACGGAAACATGTCCACACTGAACTTCAACGCCAGCGATGTCGAGCCCAATCTGGGGTTCGAGGCCATCCCCGCCGGCAAGTACCAGGCGATCATCACGGACTCGGAGATGCGGGATACCAAGACCGGCAACGGCCAGTACCTCTGGCTGGAGTTTGAGATCATCGGGGGAGACCACAAGGGCCGCAAGCTCTGGAGCCGTCTCAACCTGGTGAACCCGAACCCCGATGCC
>JAQWBY010000463.1 GCA_028706165.1 Lentisphaeria bacterium
CGCGCCGGCTGTCGCCATCGTGCCGTCGCCCGCCGCCGCCCGACAACTGCTGGACGCCCTGCCGCCGACAACGCCTGGCGCGGCCTATCCGCCAGCATGGCTGCTCAATGCCGACCGCCTCCCGCACTGCGATTGGGTGCTGGTCAACCAAACCACCATGCTCTGCCGCGAAACCGAAGAAGTCGCCACCATCCTCGCCAACGCCGGTGGCAATACCGAGGCCAGCGACAATTCCTGCGCGAGCAATGGCAGCAACTCCTGCACCTGCGCCAAGCACCACGGCGCGTTCACCATGGCCAACACGCTCTGCAATGCCACGCGCGCCAGGCAGGCCGAAGCCGAAAAACTCTGCTCGCAGCCCTGCGAAGTCATGCTGGTTCTCGGCGGCATCAACAGCAGCAACACCACCCAGCTCTACCGTCTCGCCGCCAAGCACACCACAACCTACTACCTGCAATCCCCGGATGACCTCGACAGCCACGCCATTCGCCATTACCTGCCCAACGAACTACAATGGCGCAACAACACCCACTGGCTGCCACCACCTCCCGCCACCATCGGCATCCTCGTCGGCGCATCGTGCCCCGACTCCGAAATCGCCGCCCTCATCCGCAAACTCCAAGCCTGCGCCTAGAGGCTGATCCGTCCGATCCGTCCGCGAAAAAACAAGAAGAAGACGAGTTAGCCGCGACTGGCCCTCGACAACAATCATCTGCCTTCATCTGCCTTCATCCGCCCACAACGGCAAGCTTGTCCACAGGCACTCTCTGTCCCATTTTACTCATTACCGCTCTTGTTGCCAACGCGTTTTTTGCGTATAATGGTTCTCGCCTGCGTCCCATATTTCTCAATATCCCCCTCATTCCTCCACAATCACAGGAACAACGCAATGAAAAGACTCCTGCACTTCACCCTGATTGAGCTCCTGGTGGTGATTGCGATCATCGCCATTTTAGCCGCCATGCTATTACCGGCGCTGTCCAAGGCCCGCGAGAAAGCCCGCGCCATCAGCTGCGCCAGCAACCTCAAGCAAGTAGGCCTGGCCATGACCATGTACGCGGGCGACAACGACGACTATTATCCCCACGGCTACATTGTCCCGCTCTCTGCCAGCACGCGCAATGCCCACCCAGCCGGCCTGATGCTGCCCTACGTCGGCGATGTCAAAAGCTACCGCTGCCCGTCGTCGGCCAATGCGACCTACGATCACTGGAATTTCCGCAGCGGCACCGATGAGAACACGGTGAAAGTCGTCGCCAATCCCCTCAACTACATGTTCTCGGAACGCGCCGTCTGCGGCGATGCCTATGACACCAGTATGCCCTACCGTGGCTACCGCCTGATGGATACGAAAACCCCATCGACTTTCGCATTCGCCGCCGACGGACGCGTCGTCGTTAACTGGAGTTGGCAGACCTTGCGGGTCGCGCCAGCAAGCCCCTACAACAACCGACTGACCTGGGACCACAACGGCATGGTCAACGCCGTCTGCGGCGATGGTCACGTCGAAACCCACAACCGCGAAATCTTCTACCTCCGCCTCCGCCGCAACCCCACCAGCACCATCGCCCCCGATTGAGCATACGGCCCCCTTTGGCCGTTTCACCCCGCGACCGCAGCCATCACACTTCCCCCCCTCTGAAAATTTTCCTTTGGCGACGGCGTTTCCGGGCTTGCAAAATGGCCTGCGGGCGATAATTTAAAGCACTGTTCAAAACTGCTTGGACGGATGGAACTGGAGTTGTAGCGCAATTGGTTAGAGCATCGCCCTGTCACGGCGAAGGTTGCGGGTTCGAGCCCCGTCAACTCCGCCAGTTCCGACCCCGACAAAGCATAAAAGACATCACCCACGGAGTTGTAGCGCAATTGGTTAGAGCATCGCCCTGTCACGGCGAAGGCTGCGGGTTCGAGCCCCGTCAACTCCGCCATTTCAGTTGATTACGAGCCCGCTGGCATAATTGTGCCGGCGGGCTTTTTCTTTTGCGGCCCGTTCCACGTCAGTCGGCATTGTGCTGCCCCCGGCGAGTGCTTATAGTACAAGGCCCAACACCTGCCTGAAGTCACCCTCCCTCATGTACACGGAGAACAGCAACGATGAAGAGCATTCACGAGCAAGCCCGCGACATACCGGTTGCAGCAGAGGTCGACATTCTGGTCGCAGGCGCCGGCCCGGCCGGCATTGGCGCGGCGATTGGCGCGGCAAAAGCCGGCAATAAACGCGTCATGCTCATCGAGAAATGCAATTCGCTGGGCGGCATGGCCACCAGCGGCATGATGTCGCACTGGGTTGGCGTTACCGGCTCGCCGGAAGTCGCCGCCATCCAGGAACGCTGCCGCAAACTGCTGAACACCCAGGAAGCCGGCAGCGGCTGGCTGTTCACCATCCACCACGAAGTCCTCAAGCACGTGCTGGCCGAATACATGGAAGAACTCGGCGTCACCGTCCAGTACCACAGCACTGTCTCAGACGTCATCGCCGAGCAAAACGCGCTGCACGGCGTCATCACCGAAAGCAAATCCGGCCGCGAGGCCATCCTCGCCAAGGCGGTCATCGACGCCAGCGGCGACGGCGATGTCGCCGCCCGCGCCGGCGCCGGCTTCACCGTCGGCCGCGATGGCGACCACGCCTGCCAGCCTGCCACCCTGATGTTCCGCGTCGGCGGCGTCGACTACAGTCGCGCCATCTTCCCCGGCTCTTTCGAGACGCAAGTGCAGGTGCCCGCCGGCGAGATTCAAGCCCTGGCGCGACAGACCCTGCCCGCACCGGCTGGCCACACCCTGCTCTACCGCACTTGGATACCCGGCGAAGTCTGCGTCAACATGACCAACGTCACCGGCATTGATGGCACCGACGCGCGGTCGCTCTCACGCGCCGAGACCGTCTGCCGCAAACAGATGCCACTCATCGTCGATTTCCTGCGCCGCTACGCGCCCGGCTACGAAAACTGCTACCCGGTGGCGTCGGCCGAAGTCGTCGGTATCCGCGAAACCAGGCACTTCCACACCAACTACACGCTGAATGAAGACGACATCGTCGAAGG
>JAQWBY010000464.1 GCA_028706165.1 Lentisphaeria bacterium
TCCTCGGCCTCTTTTGCCCCAGTCGGCGAAGCTGACTGGGGCAAAAGGGGCAATGGAACTCACTTGCTTACCTGGGATTGACATCGGCGGCATGTTTGGCCGCCATTCTCAATGGGTGACCGATTACGTTGTCGGTAATCGGTCAGCCATTGAGAATTGATGCACACCTTGCCTCTCTGGCGCGGTAGGACGAGGCGAGCCAAGCCCATGTGGCGCCCTCCGGGCGCAATTCCAAGTTCTTGTCACACCCCGGGTTGCGGCGCCCTCCGGGCGCCTCACCCGGGGATATGCATGGTACGGCCCTCCGGGCCGAACTTGGCCGATCTGCATTTTATTGCCGCGAAGCGGCAGAAGCGCTGAAAGCGCGAAACATACCAGCCCAGGGCAAGCACGCTGAAAGCGTGCGCCGCCCTGGGTACAACGGCGATCCTGTTCGTGTTCCTCGGCCTCTTTTGCCCCAGTCGGCGAAGCTGACTGGGGCAAAAGGGGCAATGGAACTCACTTGCTTACCTGGGATTGACATCGGCGGCATGTTTGGCCGCCATTCTCAATGGGTGACCGATTACATTTGTCTTTGGCTGACCGGGCTTGGCAACGCCGCTTTGCGGGTCATTTGACGTTATTGCGGACCCACTGGCGGGCGAATTCGAGGATGGCGAGGTTCAGTGGTATGAGCTTTGGTTTCTTGGCGAAGTTTGCTTCGAGGGCGCGTGCGAAGGCGGCTTCGGGCAGCTGGGTGATGCCCAGTTCGAGCATGACGCCGAACATGATGGTGTTGGCGGCCTTGTCCGACCCGGCTTCTTCGGCCAGCGCCTGCGCGGGCACGGCGACGCCTTTGACGCCGGCCGGCAGTTCCACGTCGCCCATATTGGCGTCGTACATGATGGTGCCGCCGGGCTTGACGTCGTTCTTGAAGCGTTCGAAGGACGGCCGGTTCATGGCGACCAGCAGGTCCGGGTGGTAGACCACGGGCGAGCCGATGGGCTTGGCCGACACGATCACCGAGCAGTTCGACGTGCCGCCGCGCTGCTCCGGCCCGTAGGACGGATACCACGACACTTTCATGTCTGCGGCCTGCGCGGCCTGGGTCAGCATGATGCCGAGGCTCAAGACGCCTTGGCCGCCGAAGCCGGCGATTTTCACCTGGGCTTCCTCGAAATTGGCGGTGTTGTGGGCGATGGCCGCGGGAATGTCCGCCAACTCAAACATCGCATCGAGCTTCTCTTTGCTGAAGTCGCTGTTGCTGCGGGTGACGTGCTCCGCCGTGGCGCTGTTGTCCCGGAAATTCTGGATGGGGAATTCCTTGGCCATTTCGTTGTTGATGAAGTCGTTGTTTTTGACCGAGGTGGTGCCGAGGTTGGTGGGGCAGGGCGAGAGCACTTCGACGAAGGTGTAGCCCTTGCCGTCGCGCTGGATTTCCAGCGCTTTGCGCACGGCCCGGCGGGCATTGCGGATGTTCTTCGCGTCCGACACGGCGACGCGTTCCACGTACACGGGCGCTTTAAGGCTATTGATCAGCTCGCACATGTGCAGCGGGTAGCCCTGGGTCAGTGGATCGCGGCCATTGAGGCAGGTGATCGTCTTTTCGCCGATCAGCGTGGTCGGGGCCATCTGGCCGCCCGTCATGCCGTAGACGGTGTTGTTCACGAAGAACACGGCGATCTTCTCGCCGCGGTTTGCGGCCTGCAGGGTTTCGTTCAGGCCGATGGATGCCAGATCGCCGTCGCCTTGGTAGGCGATCACGACTTTGTCCGTGGCGCGCGATACACCGGTGGCCACGGCCGGCGCCCGACCGTGGGCGACCTGGATGTTACCGGCGTCAAAATAGTAGTACGCGAAGACCGCGCAGCCGACTGGGCTGATCATGACGGTCTGATCCTGCAGGCCGAGGTCGGCCAGCGCCTCGCCAATGAGCTTGTGCAGGACGCCGTGGCCGCAGCCCGGGCAGTAATGCGTCGCCGCCGGCGCCGCGCTCGGGCCCTTGCGGGGAAATTCTGGATAGATGCCTTTGGTGCAAATAACTTTTTCGCTCATGATGACCACCCCTTTATTTGCCAGCGATGTGATTGATTTTGTCCATCACCTGATCGAGGGTGATGAGATTGCCGCCGAGGCGGTTGACCAGCTCGACCGGGCGCTGGCAGGATATGGCCAGGCGAATGTCGTCAAGCAGTTGGCCATTGCTCATTTCCACGCTGACAAAGGTCACGGGCTTGCTCGCCAGCCGCTGCAACGCGGCCTTGGGGAAGGGGAAGAGCGTCTTGGGGCGGAAAAGACCGACCTTCAGGCCGGCCTTGCGGGCGACGTCCATCGCGGTCTTGGCAATGCGCGAGCTGATGCCGTAGGCGACCAGAATGATGTCGGCGTCTTCAGTTTGCTGCTCTTCGCAACGGGCTTCTTCGGCCTCAATGCGGGCATACTTATCCTGCAGGCGCGTATTGAATTCCTCCAGCTGGGTGAAATCCAGGAAGATGCTGGAGATGAGGTTCTTGCGCGTTTCGGCCGTACCGCTGACGGCCCAGCTGGTATCAATCTTCGGCGTGACGGCCTTCTCCGGGAACGTGAAGGGCTCAATCATCTGTCCAAGCACGCCGTCGGCGAGGACGTATGCCGGCGTGCGCCATTTCTCAGCCAGTTCAAAGCCCAGCATGGTCATGTCGCACATCTCCTGCACGCAGTTCGGCGCCAGCACGATGCACTTGTAGTTGCCATGGCCGCCGCCTTTGACCACCTGGTTGTAGTCGGACTGCTCCGGGCCGATGTTGCCCAGGCCCGGGCCCGCCCGCATAATATCCACAATCACCGTCGGCAACTCGGCACCGGCCAGGTACGAGATGCCCTCCTGCATCAGGCTGACGCCTGGGCCGGACGACGCCGTGAAGACGCGATGGCCAGCTGAAGCCGCGCCGTAACACATGTTGATCGACGCCTCTTCGGACTCGGCCTGCACGAATTGCCGGCCCATTTCGGGATAGTAGCGCGATGCCTCATGCAGCACCTCGCTGGCCGGGGTGATGGGATAACCGAAGA
>JAQWBY010000465.1 GCA_028706165.1 Lentisphaeria bacterium
TTTATTTTATGCTGCGGGCCTTGGGTTTTGCAGAGGAACTGGGTCGGCGGATGAATCCGGGTTTTGAGATCGTCAAGCATCTGCAGCCCTTTGCGGCGAAGTGGATGCTGCGGCGCTACAACCCGATCCAGCTGGCGCATTCGTCGCTCAGCGTGGTGGACGACTGGCTATCGCTGGCCAAGGAACTGCCCCAGAACTACCGGCAGGTGTTGCGGCAATTGCTGCATGGCCGGCTGAAGTTGCGGCATCAGTTTGACAGCGTGGACACGCTGTTACACGGCTTGGACCGGATCTGCAACCGGCTGGCGGCGTCGATCGTGCTCGGGGGGATAGTGGTTGGATCGGCAATCGTGATACATGCCGATCGTGGCCCCAAGTGGCTGGACGCGCCCGTGATGGGCATCGTCGGCTTCGTGTTGTCGGCTTTCCTGGGGTTCTGGCTGCTGTGGAGCATCGTGCGCTCCGGACGGATGTGAGACTGGAGAAAGCGGCCAGTGATTGATAACCGCCGGCTCTGAAAGGGCGACCTAAAAAACTCTGCGGGTGGGCAAGGCACATCGCGAGGAAAACGCTATGAGGTTCCATTGCCTCTTTGGCCCCAGTCAGCTTCGCCGACTGGGGCCAAAGAGGCCGAGGAACACGAGCAATAATGGCGCGTTACCCAGGGCGGCGCTCCGCCTTCGGCGTCGCTTGCCCTGGGCTGGTATGTTTCGCGCTTTCAGCGCTTCTGCCGCTTCGCGGCAATAAAATGCCAGATCGGCCAAGTTCGGCCCGGGGGGTCGTACCATTTTTCGGCGTCGCTTGCCCTGGGCTGGTATGTTTCGCGCTTTCAGCGCTTCTGCCGCTTTGCGGCAATAAAATGCCAGATCGGCCAAGTTCGGCCCGGAGGGTCGTACCATTTTTCGGCGTCGCTTGCCCTGGGCTGGTATGTTTCGCGCTTTCAGTATGGACACTATGGAAACTATGGAGACTATGGACACTATGGACACTATGGACATAATCCCGCTTTGTCGGCCCAGCGGCGCTCCCAGGAGTCCCCACGGTCCGCAGCGTCCCCTGTGAGCGGCAATTATCAATGGCGCCTATGAAACCCGCTGCCGCAAAGGGCGCGGAAATCAAGGTCCAATGACTGGGCGGCGGTTGGCCGTGGGTTTCCGGCAACTTGTCCCCGGTGTTTTCCCCACCGGGTTGGTTACTGATCGATTACAGGCTGGAGGTCCGCGCAGGGGGGGCGTTGCCACAATGTGTCAGAAGTGCAGGGAATGGATGCCGGTGGCTTTGAGGGTATCAGCCACGTGTTGCAGGTCGGCTTTGCTGGGCGAGGGGACGTCCGGCATGGTATCATCGCGGCCGATGGCCAGGTACTTTGAGCGGGCCAGGGAGTGGTAGCCCAGGATTTTAACGGCGCTGATGTTGGGCAGGGACGCGAGGAAGGCGCCGGCCTGGCGCAGGGTGTCATCGTCGTCATTGTAGCCGGGGATGATGGGCATGCGGATTTCGATGGGGCGGCCGGTGGTCGCGAGGCGCCGGAGATTGGCCAGGATGAGTTCATTGCCAGCGCCGGTGCCTTGGCGGTGTTTGGCGCTGTTGATGTGTTTGAGGTCGTAGAGGAAGAGGGCGGTGTAGGGGATGACCTTTTCGATGGCGGTCCAGGGGACATTGCCGCAGGTATCGACGGCGCAATGGAGACCTTCTTGCCGGAGCATGGCGAGCAGTTCGGCGCAGAAATCGCTTTGCAGGAGAGGTTCGCCGCCGGAGAGAGTCGCGCCGCCCTTGGAGGACTCGTAGAAAGCGCGGTCTTCGCGGATGACGGCGGCGACATCGGCGGGGGACATTTCTTGGCCGTAGAGTTCCAGTGCCTGGCGGTAGCAGCTGTCAACGCATTGGCCACAGCCGTTGCAGAGCTGGCGGTCGATGTGATGCTGGCCATCGGCGCTGATGGCGTGGGCATGGCGTGGGCAGGCCGGCACGCAGTCGCCGCAGCTGACGCATTTGGTCGCAATGAGGCCGAGTTCGGGTTCGGGGCGGATGCTTTCGGGGTTGTGGCACCAGCGGCAGCGTAGGGTGCAGCCTTTGAGAAAGACGGTCGTGCGGATGCCGGGGCCGTCGTGGACCGCGAAGCGCTTGATGTCGACAATTCGTCCAGTCATAACTGTCTTTGTGGGTTGATAAACGTTGGTTGCTGATGCGTGGCGGCGGTCGTGGCGGCGGGATTGACGGTGGGAACTGCTTTGAGCCTGGCTGTGTACGCGTTGTATGTGAGGCATTACTATAGGCGTGCTGCTGGCGGCCCCAATGTCGGAAAGGCCCGAAGCCATGTCATTTTGTGATACATGGCGTCGGGCTTGAGCGTGTTTGCCTGCACCGCTTGGCTTAGTCGGCCTTGGGGCGATCGGCGGCGGCGATGGCATCGGCCTGTTTGCGCATGGCCTGGATGTCGCCGCTGCCGGGGAGGACGAAGAGGTAGCAGGGCGTGTCGGGGGTGTAGCTGGCCTGTGGGGGCAGGGAGTATTCTACGGGGCGATAGGCGTCGGGGTGCATACTCTGGCGTTTTTCGTCTTTCCAGAAATTCATCATGAGATTCTGGCGGTAGATGGCGGCGACACCGAGGAAGGCTTGGCCGTCAGGGGCCACCCAGGCGGCGGCACGTGCCGGCGACCACAGACTAGGCACTGCGTTGTCGTGTTTGGTTTGGACATCGAAATCCGGGTAGAGGCGGAAGAAGAGCCCGCGCAGCGGCAGTGGCCTTGCGCCGAGGTTTTTGACGCTGAGGATTTGGGCGATGGCATAGTCGGCGTTGGTCGGCAGCACGAGCAGGTAGGTCATGGTGAAGTGCTCTTGTGACTGGGCGTCGGCGAGTTGTTCTTGCTGGTCGGGGACTTTTTCGGCGGTGACTTCGAGGAAGGCGGCGCGGTCATTGGCGACGAGTTTGAGGACGCTGACGCTGCCGACGTCTGTCCAGCGTTTTGTGCCCTGGTCATTGAGGTAATTGAGCATGACATTGAAGGTGCCCAGTGGCTTGCCGTCGCG
>JAQWBY010000466.1 GCA_028706165.1 Lentisphaeria bacterium
GGCCGGGTTTGTGTCCGAAGAGCGTGCCGCGGGTGGTGGTGATGATTTTTTGGTCATGCTGGGCGACGATGTGGTGGATCATGGAGAGGTGCGAGCAGTCGTGAAAGACCACGGCTTCCTCGCAGTTGTGGACGTAGAGGTAGTCGGCCACGACGTGTTCGCCGAGGACGTAGCCGTAGCGGAAACCCTGGACGGCGGCGTTGCGGATGACCACGTTGTCATTCTGGTCGCCGGGGCCCATGAGGCCGACGGTGTGGTTCGGGTTGGGCTGGAGGGCCTTGCCCAGTTCGGTGTCGCCGACGTTGTCATCCAGGCAGAATTGCGAGTCCTGGATATTCATGCGGGCGGCGTTTTGCAGATTGACGGCGCTCTGTCGGGGGTACATGGCGTCCTTGTCGAGCTTGACGCGGAATTCGAGATTGGCGATGGAGACTTGATTGACGCTGAATTTGCCGGCGCAGGACGTGCCCTCGATGGTGCTAAGGATAGACCATGGGCGGGCGTTGGGGTCGTGTTCTTCCGGCGGCAGCCAGTCGGAGAAGATCATGGTGTTGTTTTGGGTCATGGTGCCGAACACCGTTGGCTTAAAAACGGCCGAGGTATTTTTGGGGCGAACCTGGTAGGAATAGAGGAGTTTGCAGGGATGCTCGCCTTTGAGCTGGATGTTGAAAGGGCCGGCGGGGATGTACAGTTGGCCACGGCAGGGCTTGCCGTCAATGGTATCGTGCGCAGCGGCGGCGACGCGGTAGCCATTCTCGGTGTAGGGGAAGAAGACCGTGCCGCCACGGCGCTGACAGGCGGCGTTGATGGCCGCTTGGATGGCGGCGGTGTCGTCGGTGACGCCGTCGCCCTTGGCGCCGAAGTCCATGACGTTCAGGCCGTGGCAGCAGCTATGAGCCGGGCGTTTGTGCTGTTGGGCGGTGAAAAGCGCTGCACCGGCAATGCCAATGGCGGCGATGGCGAGGAGTGACGGGTAGTCCATGATCGGTTAATATTCCTGGGTTTTGATTGGTGGTGAATATTCTGGCGTTGTTTCGTTTCGGGACAGAGGCGTGCTTTTACTTAGGGGCTGTTCGATAATTACGTTTACAACTATACCCAGGCACGTTGAAAGCGTGCATCCTCGCGAAAGCAGCCTGCAAGGGTGCGACAGTGCAAGCAAGAAAAGTGAGTTCCATTGCCCCTTTGCCCCCAGTCAGCTTCGCAGACTGGGGGCAAAGGGGCCGAGGAACACGAGCATAGTCGCCGTTGTACCCAGGGCGGCGCACGCTTTCAGCGTGCTTGCCCTGGGCTGGTATGTTTCGCGCTTTCAGCGCGTCTGCCGCTTCGCGGCGATGTACATGCTGGTCGGTGGCAAGGCATTTCATCATAGAGCGTTTGCGTTGAAAAGTGTAAACGTAATTAGTGAACGGCTACTTATCTGGCCGGGGGGAACTGGCGCTGGCCTTGTCGTTGGTGCTGGCGCTGGTCGTGTCGTTGCGTTTGTTGTGGTCGCCGGTATTGGCGGTGGTGATCAGATGGCAGCGGACACTGTGGTCGCCGATGCTGCTCTCGGCCGGCATGGTTGTGCGGCAGATGGGCATGGCCTGCGGGCAGCGCGGGTGGAATGGGCAGCCGGGCGGCGGTGCGGCCGGCGAGGGCATTTCGCCGGTGAGGACGGTGCGTTGGCGTCGGTCTTTGCCGGGCGTGGGCACGGCGGAGATCAGCGCCTGGGTGTAGGGGTGCAGGGGCGCGTCGAGGATGTCGGCGCAGGAGCCGCATTCGATGATGTGGCCGAGGTACATGACGGCGACGCGCTGGGCGATCAAGCGCACGACGCTGAGGTCATGGGAGATGAAGAGGTAGCTGAGCTGGTGTTTTGCGCGCAGGTCCAGCAGCAGGTTGATGACCTGCGCCTGCACGGACACATCGAGCGCGCTGACGGGTTCGTCGCAGACGATGAAATCCGGCTGCAGGGACAACGCCCGGGCGATGCTCAGGCGCTGGCGCTGGCCGCCGGAAAATTCGTGTGGGTAGCGGAAGATGCCATCGCGGTCGAGGCCGACTTCGTGCATGAGTTCGGCGGCGGCTTCTTCGCGGCTGCGGCCGGCGAGGAGCCCGTGGTATGCCAGACCTTCGGTGATGAGGTCCATGGCGGTCATGCGGGGATTTAGGGACGAATAGGGGTCTTGGAAGATCATCTGGCAGCGGCGACGGAGCAAACGGTGTTCTTTTTCGGCCATGCCGTTGAGTTCCTGGCCGGCGAAGCGGATGCTGCCGCTGCGGGCGTGTTCCAGCCCGAGGATAGCGCGTCCCAGGGTGGTTTTACCGCAGCCGGATTCACCGACGAGGCCGAGGGTCTCGCCTTTGGCCATGGCCAGTGACACGCCATCGACGGCGCGGACGTGGCTGGCGACGCGGTTGAGCACGCCCTTGCGGATGGGGAACCACACGCGGAGGTCTTTGATGGCGAGGAGGGGTTCTGGCATAGTCGGCATGAGGCGCGGGGGCACTTGCGAAAAGTACGCCCCGTCATGGTCGGATGATGTTGTCGGCCATGGCGGGGCGGAGATGCAGATTCTGGCTGGCCGGGTTATTTGCGGTCGGCCTGGGGGACGTACGCCGGCAGCTTCTTGTCAGCGAAGACCGGTTTGAGGATGGCGAAGCGTTGGCGGCCGTTGATGACGGGTACGGACGGCCAGTCCTCGCCGATGAGCGGCATGGCGTAGCGTACGAAGTCGTCGCTGACGTCACTGCCGTCCTTGCTGATCCATGCCTGGGGGAAGGTGCGTTCGGAGTTGGCGACGTCGGCCAGGGGCACCTTGTCGTAGCGCACATTGTAGATCATGCCTGGCTCGCGCAGGATGGTCGACATGTAGCCGCCGGTGCCGGCGACGGCGAGGAGGACGGCCTTTTGGCCGACGCGGTAGGCCTCGTCAAGGTCGACGGTGGACGCGTAGATGGCAGTGTCGCGCTGGTCGGTACCGTAGGTCTGGCCGCGGGCGCTGCCTTTGGCGGGCAGGCCATGCTGGTTGAGGTAGT
>JAQWBY010000094.1 GCA_028706165.1 Lentisphaeria bacterium
GGCGCCACCGACCCGGCAGTCATCAAAGACAAGGCCGCCGAGGCTCTCGCCTATGGCTATCAGGCATTCAAATTCAGCCTCGCGGTACCGACTTGGCCCATTCGCGACAGCGGCGTCGTCCGCCAGATTCGTCGCGCGGCTGAGACCATCCGCGACGCCGTTGGTCCTGATGCGCCACTGCTTTTTGACGGCCATGGCCGCTACGATACTCAACTGGCCATCCAGGTCGGCCAAGCCCTCGAAGACCTCAATCTCATGTTCTACGAAGAGCCTGTCCAGCCCGAAAATGAAGAGGGCATGGCTCTGGTTGCCCAGTGCGTCAACATCCCCATTGCCGCCGGCGAACGCCTCACCCGCCTGCAGGAATTCCGCCGTCTGCTGGAGAAACGCGCCATCTGCATCGCCCAGCCCGATCTGGCGCATTGCCACGGCCTTCTCGAAGGCATCAAGGTCGCCCACCTGGCCGAAGCCTTTGACGGCTTCGTCGCCCCGCACTGCCCCATGAGCCCCGTCATCACCGCCATCTCGCTGCATCTGGACGCCATTGCGCCAAACTTTCTCATCCAGGAGCGGCTTTTCCTCAACGACTGGCGCAACGAGGTCATCACCACCCCGCTGCAGGTCAAAGACGGCTATCTTGATCTGCCCAAGGGCCCCGGCTGGGGCATTGAGCTCGACTTGGACCTGTGCCGCAAGCACCCACGCATCATCGCCGGCACGCCGACCCTCCATCGCCCCGATGGCGCCATCTGCGACTGGTAGTCACAGCACACTCAGGGGGGCTGCTTGCATGACACGGGACGCAAAACACGAAAATCCGGCCTTCCTCCAGGAACAGATCATCACCTACATTGGCAATAAACGCCTGCTGCTGCCATACATCGGCCAGGCTGTCGCCATGGTGAAAAAACGCCTGGGGAAAAAACGCCTGAGCTGCCTGGACCTCTTCTCCGGCAGTGGCGTGGTCGCCCGCTATTTCAAGCAGCACGCCGAATTCCTCGTCGCCAACGACCTCGAGCCCTTTTGCAGCGTCATCAACCGCTGCTACTTGGCCAACAACGAGGTCGTCGACCGCCTAAGCCTCCGCCAGCACTTCGCCACCCTGCAACGCCAACTCGCCGCCGGGCCCCGCCCGGGCTTCATCAGCGAGCTCTACGCACCCGCCGACGATCAGCGCATCCAGCCCGGCGAACGCGTCTTCTATACCCGCCAGAATGCACTCTTCCTCGACAGCGCCCGCCAAGCCATCGCCACCTTGCCCGACGAGGTCCAGCCCTTCTTTCTCGCGCCGCTCCTAGCCGCGGCGTCCATCCACACCAACACCGCCGGCATCTTCAAGGGCTTCTACAAAAATGCCGACGGCACCGGCCAATTCGGCGGCCGCCGCCACAGTGCCCTGGGGCGCATCCTCAAGGACATGACGTTGCAGTTTCCGCTCTTCTCGAATTTCTGCAGCGACAGCTGCGTCACCGGCTTGGACGCCACGACCTTCTTCCCCAGCCCACAGCTGCCCGAATTCGACTTGGCCTACCTCGATCCGCCCTACAACCAGCATCCCTACGGCTCGAATTACTTCATGCTCAATCTGCTATGCGACTACCAACGACCGCAGAGCTTCAGTGCCATTTCGGGCATTCCCGACAACTGGCAACGCAGCCCTTTCAACCTGCACCGACGCGCCAAAGGCGCCCTCTTCGCCCTCATCCGCTCCTGCCAGGCCAAATTCATCCTCCTGTCCTACAACTCCGAAGGATTCATCCCCCACCGCGAATTCCTCGCCGAAATCCGCCGCCACGGCCGCGTCACCCTCCTCAAAATCCCCTACAACACCTACCGCGGCAGCCGCAATCTCCGCCAACGCGCCATACACGTCACCGAATTCCTCTACCTCATCGAAAAACAGTGACCGATCGGCTGCCCCTCCCGCCACCGGTCGGCCATCACATGCCCTTTACTGTGCCTTCTGCCGCAGTTCCAGGACGATGCCCGCGTTGGGCGGCAGGCTGAGCGCGCCGTCGGCGAAAGTCGCCGAACCGATATCGGCGTATGCGCCCTGCACTGCCCACCCGTCAGCGACCACCACGGCCTCGCTGATAGGCGCGGCGGAGTTATTGACCAGGACGCAAGCGCAATGGCCGTCATCGAACGGATGTTCGGTGATAACCAGCATCGGGTTGCTGCTGGCGACCAGTCGTTGCTTGGGCAGGATCGCGGCGTAGATTTTCCAAGCATCGCCTGCGAAGAGCCCCGTGCGTTCGATGCAGGTCCGTTCCAGGGGGAACGCCAGCGTCAGGATGCGTCCCTTGCCATATTGCGCATCGAAGAAGATGGGCATGCCGTCGGCGTCATTGCCGAGAGTCTTAGCGTTGGTCACCTCAAAATCGTACTTGACCTTCACGGGTATATCAACCGTGAAATCATTGAAGACCGCATGCAACGTACTGCTGACTGCACGCCGGGCTACCACACCCACACCAGTGATATCCTCCAGGTGCGACAGATAGGTGTCTTCAAGTGCCATGTACAGGGTCGCGCCGGCGCGAACGCGCGCCAAGAGCGCCTCCCACTGCACAGTGTTTAGGAATGCCCGACCCTTGGCCGAGGGCAAGAAGTAGCACGGCGCATCCGGAAAAGGCTTGGTCGGTGAGCAGAACTGCAGATTGATACCGGCCTGCCGGGCGAGAATCATCGCGCCGTGGGCGACTTCCTGGTCGCTGACAATGCACACGGCATCAGGCCGAACTTTGGGCAACGGCCCGAAGGGCAGCTGGTCAAGGAAATCGCGGAACGTCTTCATGGTCTGGGCGATGGGCATGACCTCGCGATCGCCGGTGAGAATGCCATGCTCAAGACCGGGTTCATTCCAGCCGTAAGGCGCCATGTCGAAGCGGTCTTGATCAAACGCGCACCACCAAAGCAGCCCGCGACAGTCGTTGGCCCAAAGATTCCACAGCATGGCGCGCACTGCCTGCCCGAGGACTTTCTTGGTCACCGCGATAGGCCGCCATAGCCCCGTTTCTTCAACAAAACTCGGCTTGCCGCCAATGTCCTCGCAGACGCGATTCTTCGCCACGCAGAACATCAGATTGCGGATGTGCGTGAATTCCTCGTAGGACGCGCTGCCCCAAATGCCGTAGGGATGCACCGACAGGATGTCCGACAGCTCTGCGTGGTCCTCAAGTAGCCAGCGGCGATTGGGACCGTCGACGATTTCCAGGCCGCTGACGCCAATGATCGGCCGGCTCTGATCGGCAAGGCGGATGGTGCTATGGATGTAGTGAATCCAGCTCCACGCGGCGTCGCGACTGGACGCCTGCGAGATGAAATTGCTTTCATTACCCGACTCCCAAGCCCAGATCGCCGGATGATGCTTCATGCGCGCAACGAAGTACTGCAGGAATTTGGCCTCCCAGCGCAGTGCCCGAGGATGCGTAAAGAGGTCAATACCTTCCAAGGCACGCGGTATGAACAGCCCGAAAGTCATATGGCCGGTCAGCAGCGCAACCACAAGCTTCAGATGGTACTTTTCGGCAAGGTCGGCGAAAGTCTCAAAGCGCTCCATCATCTCCTCACTCATGCCACACTGACCGGCTGCAGTCTCCGGCAGGCGCTGGTCGCCCAGGCGGATTTCCTTGGCGGTGCCCCCAGGGGCCCCGGCCGAACAATACAGCCGGATGGGCTGGAAGTCGTCCCAACGCGGAAAAACCCGCAGGACTTCCACACCCTGCGCGGCCAGCGCCGCAAAGTCCTTTTCAATGTCGGCGGCGTCCCATTTCGACCACATGTCCATCGCGGTTTGCGATGCCCAGTAATTCACGCCAAGAACAAAACGACCGGATTCCAACATGATCATAACCTCATCATTTTCAGGGTGTGCAGCTTGACAGTGCGCGCGACTTGGCCACCGCGGCCAATGCGCCAGGCGCTCAGTGACAGTCGGGAGGCAGAATATACAACAAGCGGCCGGAACCGGACAAGTCGCCCGTCGTGGCCGCATAGGGTATCATGAAACTCTCGCCAGGCGTGAAGGTTTCGCCGCCCATGGTGACGCACCCATCGACGACGATGCCGATGCGGAAGCAGCGCTCGCTGACGAGGTCCAGCTGCCAGTGACCCGCCAACGTCAATTCCTGGGCGGCGAAGTAGCCGCAACACGCACGGGGAATGAGCGTGCGCAGCCTGCTTGCGCCCTGCGTGGCCACCAGCGCCGGCGATGGGCAGCAGCGCTGCCGCAGTGCCGCCTCGCTGTACGCAGTGTAATCGAACAACGACATGGCGGTCGCGCCGTCCAAGCCGGCATAGCGCTTGGCGTCGTCAAGGATGCGTCCACAGCAATTCCGCTCGGGGACGATGACCAAATCGCTGGGTTCCATGACCTCCACCATGGTCACGCCGGAGCCGATGGCGTGCGGCAGACCACCGTAGATCACCACCACGTCGCCGGGCTTCACCAGCAACCTGTGGAGCATGCCCAGGCCCTCGCAATACTCGCCGGCCAGGGACTCCTGGACAAAACGCTCGCGGTCGAGCTGCTCGTTGAAGCCCACCAGCAAGTAGGGCTCCTCGCCATTGATCACCCGCGTCGCCAACACGATCCACGCCTCGGTCTTGCCGAAAGAGCTGTTGAAATACTTGGCCGCGTCGGCTCTGGTGGGATGGACCTGCAACGGCAGGCGCTCGGCGGCATCCAACAACTTGGTCAGTACCGCCGGCGTCTCGCCATAGCGCTGGAGATGCTCGGCGCCCAAAAGCTCTTCGCCGTGGCGGTGCAGCAAGGCGGGAAAATCCCACTGCGCCCCATCTACCAACGCTTTGCTGATGCCGTGCCCCACCGAATGAAATTCACGGCCATTGCCGTCAATGCAGGACGCTATCCAGTCCTCGGGATAACGGCTGTCTGCCGGATTGGCCAGACCGCGGAGACGATCAATGCCGCTGCCGCCATGATAAAGCCGCTGGACGCGGTTGGGCAGGAATTTAACCACGGAAATCATGTGCGTGCCGCCTTCCTAAAGTGTCAGCAAGAATTCCCGGGGACCGACAGGACGCGAAGGAGAGCGCAAAAGTGCCTTAAATCTACCAGCGGAGCATCATTTTACCACCATGCAACACGGGGATAACTCCTTCGACTGCCATCGACTGCTATCGACTGCTATCGACTGCCATCGACTGCCATCGACTGCCATCGACTGCTATCGACTGCTATCGACTGCTATCGACTGCTATCGACTGCCATCGACTGCCATCGACTGCCATCGACTGCCATCGACCAGGGCGGACACGCAGGTCCGCCCCTACAAGAATCGACTGCTCCCGACTGCTGCGATACCGTGAAAACTGCTTGCAGCGCGCCCAATTCGGCGCTACCTTCTTTGTCCTCTTCCGCCGGCGCCAGCCAGCTCGCCTCCCGAGGTACCCGCGCACACCGCACTCTTGCGCCAATGCAACCATTCATCCCGGAAATAGCACTATGCGCCATCGCCACCTATCGTGCCACCTTGCCACCGCCATCATCATGTTGGGAGGTACCGCCGCCATGAAAGCCCAGGAGCACCCCGCCGCGATCGAACTCGTCAGTGACAGCATGATCGTCACCATCCAGCCCGCCACCGGCGCCTGGTCTTTGACCGACCGCCGCTCAGGCGGCCGCTGGCCTTCAGCCGGCACCGCCGCCATCGGCTCGGCAACGGCCTTCGCCGGCGGCTTCTCGCAAAGCGCCCTCAAGCACGACGCACAAGGCCGCCTCAGCGGCGTCACCCTGAGCAATAAGAACGGCATCAGCGCCGGCATTGAGCTGGTCGACGGCGGCCGCACGGCCGTCTTCAGCTACGACGGCGACGAGCTCAAAAGCGGCTTCCGTGTCTTCGGCGACGCCCTGCAAATCAGCGACCGCGAAGGCGGCTGCGTCGTCGTCCCCTGCCGCGAAGGCCTACTCTTCCCTGCCGACAGTGGCGTGAGTTTCAAGCGGACCTTTGGGACTTCGGACTACGAAGGCTGCCACATGAACATGATGGGCTTCGTCAAAAAAGGCTCGGCGCTGATCATGGACTGGGATGACGCCTACGTCTTCCCCGAACTCGAATCCTCACTGCCAGAAGCTGGCGACGTCAAACAGCGCCTCAGCTGCGACGTGATCATGCGTAGCAGCGCCCGCAACATCCGCATCACCCCACTAGGCCATGGCGACTGGAACAGCATTGCAGAAAACTACCGCCGCATCGCCGAACAAAAAGGCCTCGCTGTCACCATGGGCGAAAAGGCCCGCCGCAATCCCCACGCCGCACTCCTCGGCGGCGCCGCCAATGTCAAGCTCTGGACCTGCCTCGCCAGACGCATGAACGAAGAAAGTACCGCCGAAGAGTCCGTCAACGTCCGCTGGACCTTTGACGAGGCCGCCCAAATAGCCGAACATCTCCGCAACGACCTGCAGCTCGAAAAATGCCTCTTCATCATCGGCGGCTGGACGGAGGGCGGCTACGACTGCCGCCATCCCGATGCACTTCCCGCCAACCCCGAATGCGGCGGCAACGCCGCCCTCGCCGACGCCGTCAGCCGCATCCAGTCTCTCGGCTACGTCGCCGCCTTCCATGACAACTACCAGGATATGTACGCCGACGCCCCCAGCTGGAACCCGGCCATGCTGGAAAAGGACGGCGCCGGCAATGTCATCAAAGGCGGCCGCTGGCTCGGCGGACGGGCCTACATGGTCTGCGCCCCTAAACAATACGAGCTGGCCGCGCGGCCACAAAATCTCCCCGCCGTGCAAAAGCTCTTCGGGCCATGGTGCTATTTCATTGACACCACCTACGCCGTCGGCCCCCGTGAATGCAAGGACCCGGCACACCCCCTCGACCGCAACAGCGATATCGCCTGGAAACAAAAGCTGAGCGATTTCTCACGCGAGACTTTCGGCCTCTTCGGCAGCGAATGCGGCCGCGAATGGGCCCTGCCTCACAGCGACTGGTTCGAAGGCCTCGTCGGTGTCTCCGGAAACTATTTTCACAATCTCGTGCCCGAAAAACTCGGCGCGGAGGTCATTCCACTCTGGGAAATGGTCTATCACGACTGCCAAATCGCCCACGGTAAATATGGCTACTCGGCCGACATGGCCGCCGAATATGTCGCCCACCACGCCCTCTGCGCCCGCACCCTCCACTATCACAGCATGCCCGATCATCTCTACTGGAAGGGCGAACACCAAACGCGCACCGTTGACTTCGTCCCCAGCGTCGAGCAGTTCAAGGCTGACGGCGATCGAGCCTTCACCATCTCCTACTCCTGGCGGGCCGACGGCAGCGACACTAACAACTGGCGCGCTTTCGTCCATTTCGTCGAAGGCCAGAACATCCTCTTCCAGAATGACCACGCGCTGTCCCCGGCGACTTCGACCTGGCAAGCGGGCCAGGTAATCAAAACCGGCCCCTTCCGCGTCGAGGTGCCCGAAACCGTCAAAGCCGCCAGCGTCAAGGTGTACGTCGGTCTCTTCAGTCTCAAGGATGTCTCCGCCCGCGCCAAGCTGATCAAGAGCGACAACCAGAACCGCGTCCTCGTCGGCACCCTCACCATCAAGCCCGAACTGGTTTTCACCCCGGGTGGCGAAGAAAATGACCCGAGCAACGCTGCCTACACCCGCAGCGACAACGGCTGGGCAGACGGCATGCACCCCATGGACGTCTTCATCAAGAACACCCAGGAACTGCTCGGACCACTCAACGAGGTCACCACCTACCTGCGCCTCACTAAATTCGAGTACCTCAGCCCGGATCGCCTGCTCAAACGCGCCGTCTACGGCACGGGTGACGCGCAAGTCACGGTCGTCGTCAATACCAGCAAGCAAAACCAGACCGTCGCGTCGCTATACGGCGGCGACGTCGTCCTGCCCACTTGGGGCGTCCTTGTCGAAGCGCCGCGCTTCACGGGCTTCTACGCCAGCCGCTGGGGCGGCCGCGACTATCCCGACCAGGCGCTGTTCTGCATCCACGCCGCCGATGGCCAGACGCTCGCCAAGGCGCGGAAACTCCGCGTCTTCCACGGCTTCGGCACGCCGGACATCAGCTGGCGCGGTCAAGCCCTGAATGTCCCCCGCGAGGCCGTCGTCGATCTCAAGTGACATTCCCGCTCTGTAACGTATTTTCCCCCTCTGCCCACATCACCCGACCAGCTAACGAGGTTTCCATCATGCGTCTGAAAGTCACCGCTCTGGCCGCCATGGCCCTCATGGGCTGCGCCCTCGCAGCCGAAAATCCCAGCATCGCCTACATCCAGCGGACCATGCAGCGCGCCGCCGAATCCACGCCAGAAAATCCGGCGACCATCCGGGTGATGTTCTACGGCCAGTCCATCACCTGCCAGGCGTGGACAACGCAGGTCGCCGACATGCTCGTAGCCCGCTTCCCCAACGCCCGCTTCCAGTTCATCAATCCGTCCATGGGCAGCTTCGAGTCCAGCTGGCTCATTCACACGGCCGAACACGATCTGTACTACTACTACCCGGATCTGCTCATCTTCCACACCTACGGACCGACCTCGCTCTACGAGGAAATCGTCCGCCGCGTCAAACAGCGGACCACGACCGAAGTGGTCCTTTGGACCAGCCATTTCAGCTTCAGTGGCGACAAAGTCACCGACATGACTCAGCGCGTCGCCGACATCAAGCGAACCGCTGAGACTTGCCAGACCGCGTTGGTCGATGTGCGCGCCAAGTGGGCGCGGCACTGCGAAGCGAACAACTTCAGCGGCAAGGAACTGCTGCGCGATGCCATTCACCTCAACGCCGACGGCGAAAAGCTCATGGCACAATTCATCGGCGAAGAACTGGTCCGCGTCCCAGCCCTTGGCGACAATCCCAGTGCGGCAGGCACAGTGCAGACCATCACCCTGGCCGATCCAGCGGTGACGGTCAACACCGCCGATCAGTCCCTCTCCCTCCGCTTCACCGGCAATTATCTCAGCTGCGCGACCACGGCCGGCGCCGCGCCAGTGCCCGTCAAGCTCTTCCTGGACGGGAAGCCCGTCGAAGCCGTCCCCGATCTCTGGCACATCACGCGCCCGAAAGGCTTCATCACCGAACGGCCGGCCATCATGAATGTGCAGAAACGCGGCCTCCTCCAAGCAGAAGACTGGACCATGGCGTTCCTGCCGGACTGCTCGCCGGACGGCAAACGCATCCACTTCACCCTCAGCGGCTCACTCTCCGGACCGCAGGGCGAAGGATGGAGCGACCAGGATTTCACCTCCACCAACGGCGCCCTCTTCATGCCCGCAAAGCTCTGGATCGGCAATTTCATGTTCCGCTACTTCGCCAAGCAGCTGGAGCCGATTTACCCGGAAAAATGCAGCATCACTTTCACGTCTTTCCCAGTCTTCCCAGCCACCATCCCCGCAGTCGATCAGCTACGCATGACCCTGGCACGCGTCCGCAGCATGGACGGCGTGCAACTGCCCACCGTACTACTGCAGGGTATCGCCAACGGCCCACATGTGCTGCGCATCGTCCCACAAGACGGCCAGACTCTGCCCATCCGCCACTTCACCGCCCACCAACCACCCACCGCCTGGCAAAAAACCACCGCACAATAGGGTATTGAACAGATCACCAGGAACGCGACAAGCGCTTCTCACCCAAAGGGCAAAAAACACGCCAGTGCGGCGACTTTTTGCACGTCGCATAACAGCAGAAAAATAATCAGCTTATACTGCTGACGCTCAGCGCCTTGCGGATGTAGCAGAACGACATCCGCAAGGCGCTGAGCCGAAATGGGATAGGTGGGGGAGCGCGAGGGGGAGGAAAGGAGCGGTGGGCCGCAGACCTGCACCATAGGTGCAGGGATAGTCGGATAGCCGCGAAGCGGCGGCCCGAGCGAAGCGAAGGGTATTTTCCTCCCCCTCGCAAAAACCAACTATGCTTTCGGGCTGCGCCTTACATGCTTTCGAGCGTGTTGATAGTCAGGGCCTGCAGGCCATCGGCAAGAATGACGCGCACGGTCTCGCTCAGGGCTAGCCGCGTCGTCCGCAGAGACGCGTCCTCGGCATTGAGCACCGGGCAGTTGCGGTAGAAGCCGCTGAAGTCCTTGGCCAGATCCAGCAGGTAACCAGCCAGGGCCGAGCTGTCCAAGTCCCGCGCGGCTTTCTGCAGCAGCTCCGGGTAGAGTGCGCAGCGCAGCGCCAGCGTCCGTTCAGCGGGCTCCTTAAGCAAGGACCAGTCCAACGCGCCGGCGGTGACATCGCTGGCTGCCGCAGCCTTGCGCAGCATCGAGCAGATGCGCGCATATGCGTACAGGACGTATGGCCCGGTGTCGCCCTCGAATTTAATCGACGCCTGCGGGTCGAACATGATCGTCGTCTTGGGATTGACTTTCAACAGCATGAATTTAAGTGCGGCCATGCTGATGACTCGGGCGCGCTCGTCAAGATTCTCCGGGAGGTCATCGCCGGCCTTTTCGACCGTGGCGTCGCGGGCCAGCGTTTCCATTTCATCAAACAGCTCGTCGGCATCCACGACGGTGCCCTCGCGGCTCTTCATCTTACCGCTGGGAAGATTGACCATGCCGTAGGCCATGTGCGTCAGCTGGTCCGCCCAGCTGTAGCCGAGGGCCTTGAGAATCGCGAAAAGCACCTTGAAATGGCGGATCTGCTCGTCACCGACCACCCATATCTGCTGGTCAGGCTGAAAGTCGTTCTGCTTGAGCATGGTCGTACCAATGTCCTGAGTGACATAGACGCTGGTACCATCGCTGCGCAACACGACTTTCGTGCCCAGTGACGGGTCGTCAAACTCAATGATGACCGCGCCGTCATCGCGTTTCTTGAACACGCCGCGTTCCAAGCCGTCGCGAATGATGTCCTTGCCAAGCATATAGGTCTGGCTTTCCAGATAGGTGCGCTCGAATTCGACGCCCATGCGCCGGTAAGTGATCGCAAAGCCGTCAAAGACCCACTGGTTCATGGTTTCCCACAACGCGCGCACCGCCGGGTCATTCTGCTCCCAGGCGCGCAGCATCTCCTGCGCGGCCAGACCAATTTCCGTCTCCAAAAAGAGCTCCTCGTCGGTCTTGTCCGCCAACGCCGGTTTGTCCTGGCGTAACGCCGCCAGCTGCTGGCGCAGCTCTTTGTCGTAGGCGACATAGAAATCGCCAACCAAGTGGTCGCCTTTTTTGCCACTGCTGGCCGGCGTGACACCCGCGCCAAAACGCTGATAGGCCAGCATGGACTTGCAGATGTGAATGCCGCGGTCGTTGACCAGATTCACCCGCACCACGTCGTGGCCGGCACGCTCCAATATCGACGCCGTCGCCATCCCCACCGTGTTGTTCCGCACATGCCCCAGATGCTGCGGCTTGTTGGTGTTCGGCGCCGAAAACTCAATCAGCACCCGTCGGCGCTCCACTGCAGGCAACGCCACCGCCGCCAGCAATGCGTCGCGATCGGCAACGGTGTCGCGCATCAGCGCCGCTGGCCGCAGGGTAATATTCACAAAAGCCTTCACCGCCGACACGGCCTCAATGTCGCGATGACCGGCTAACTGCGTGCACAGTGCCGCCGCCAGCTCCATGGGGTTGCGGCGCAGAGCCTTCGCCAACGGAAAACAATTCACCGTGATGTCGCCCGTGAACTGCGGTGGACAGAGCTCCACCGGTATCTCCGGAACACTCACGCCGTACTGGCTCTGCAAAAAGTCACTCAAGTCAGCAAGAAAGGCAAATTTCATGGTCGTAATCCATCACGTTGGCTGATTCAAACAGGGAGAAAAGATGAAAATATCGCCGCCTGGCCCTGGCGCGGGACGGTGGTCGTCCATCCGTGCAACCGACGCGTGCTTCGCGCCGCCTGCCGTAGGCCCGCGTCATTCCGCGCGGATGGCCGCGCTATTGCCGTGCGCATCCAGGCCTTCGCACAGCGCGAACTGCCGGATGTGCGGCAACTCGGCCAGCAATGCCGCCCGGTCGTAACGGACCAGACTCATGCGACGGAAAAAATGCTCGACCGTCAGGCCGCTAAAATAACGCCCGGCGCCGCCCGTGGGCAACACGTGACTCGGACCGGCAACAAAGTCGCCAACCGGCTCCGGCGTCCACGGACCCAAAAATATCGCCCCGGCAGCGGTAATCCGGCCCGCCAACGCCTCGGCATCGCGAGTCATCAGCTCCAAGTGCTCCGGCGCATAACGACTCGCCAATGCCGCCGCCGCCGCTAAATCCGCGACTTCGATCAGAAAAACGCCCTTGGCCAACACCGCTTCGACACAGGCCGCGCGCGACAGCTTCGCGCTCTGGCGCTGCAACTCGGCGGCAACGGCCGGCAGCAACGCGGCGTCCGTACTCAACAACACGGCCTGTTCGCGGCCGGAGCCGTGCTCGGCCTGCGATAGCATATCCGCCGCGATATAACGCGCATCGGCGCTGTCGTCGGCAATGATCATGATTTCCGACGGCCCGGCGACCAAGTCCAACGCCACTTCGCCGTAAAGCTGGCGTTTGGCCGCCGTAACATAGG
>JAQWBY010000095.1 GCA_028706165.1 Lentisphaeria bacterium
CGGCAGTGCAGCCGCCTCAGGCAGCTGGTGCCCGATGCCGTGGAAGCCGTCTATTACCCAGCTAAGCTGGACATCGACACCGTGCCCCGCATGGACTACTACACTCGCCAAGACCACAAATACTACGGAAAACTTCTCACCTTTCAGCTGAAAAAATGCGCCACCGCCGAGGCCGCGCTGGCCACCCGAAAACCCACGCCAGCCGTCAGCAACGCCCTCAAGGCCTTCCGTCTGCTTATGGCTGACTGCCAGCGCCGCCTATGGTGGCTGAGCAATTACTCTTGGGACGACGATCACCGCGAAGAGGCCTTCGCCATGCTACGCCAAATACCCGAAGACAGCCGCCAGGCCCTGCAACTGCGCCTGTCCCTCCTGCGTGACTGCCGACAGCATTGGCGCAACTGGTGGCAACGCAACCCCGGCAGCCGCATCGTGGACGGTCGCCCCATGACCTACGCCAATGTCGAGCAGGAAATCGAACTCCACGAACAACTGCTGCGGCAACGCGGCAACAACTGACAACGCCGAGACCGCCGCCGCCCGCCCCACGAAAGAGCATCGCCATGAAAAGTATCCTCGCGCATATCGATCGCTACTGCCGGGAGCGCCGACTGTACTGGTCGCCCGGCGTCGACAGCATCTGGTCGCCCAAGTGGCTGCTGGTGGCGCTGGCCTACATCTTCGCCATCGGCTTTATGGCGAGAGACCCGTGGTTCGGCCAACGCTTTTTTGTCTGGAACCACGGCCTGCTGGCAATTCTCATCAGCTTCATCATCGTCTCAACGGTCAGCTTCGAATGGCATCTGCTTGGCCGGCCCGAGGGCATCAACGTCTTCCTGCAGACCCTGTTGATCTTTCCCTTCTCGCTCTTTCTCGGCCGCATCATCGGCAAGCCATGGAATTACAACAACCAGACGGGGCTGATTGGCGATGCCATGAGCATGATCAAGGACCTGCTGCGGCTCAGTGGCGTCAACACCGTCATCCCCAAGGCCTTCCAGGAGATATTTGCCTCGCCGGGACTCGCTTTTCTGCTGATCGTCATCTGCGTGGCCCTGTCCTTCGGCCAGCGCAAATCCACGCGCATCGGCTTGCTCCTCACGGCCTTGCTGGTGCCTTTCATCCAAAGCGCCCTGAACACGCCGCGGCCATCGCTGGGCTTCGTCATCGGCGCCACGCTGATGCTGCTGGGAATCATCGGCCAGTACATGGACGTGGCCAGCTACGTCTGCGACCGGAATATCCTCCGGCGGCTCCGCCAAGTCCGCGACGACGCCGAACGCAGCTGCAGCATCTGCATCGTCAAACGCGCCCTGCACGATGGCCAGATCGCCGAACAGAGCGTGCTGGAAATCATCCGCCGCAATTACACCGACGCCTATGGTGTGCCCGCAGAAGACATCCCCGTGATCGCCCGGTCGCTGAGCCACCGGCTGGTTTATGAACACGGCCTGCTCACGGTCCACCTCAGCTCAGACGGGCTCTTTCTGGCGCCGGCGCGAAGTCTGTCCACGTATGACTCGCTGCTCTCCGAGGTGTCCCTGTGGCCGCGCAGCATCCTCCTGGGCGCTCTGGCGATATTCTGGTGGCTCATGCCGCTGGATATTATCCCTGACGCGATGCCGGTGGTTGGCACGATCGACGACATCCTCCTGCTCGTACTCGGCGGCCTGCCGCTCTTTCACCAACTGGCCGGCAGCCACCGCCGGCAATTCGAACAAGGCCGCATCAGACAGCCGCAATGACGCGCCGAGCATTCTGCGAAAACGAAAGTCGATCAGACCGATCTTTCGCCGCAAAGCGGCGAGGTCCATGTCGTCCGATACGGCATAGCTCCGTCCATGGAACTGAAAGGCCGAGCGGTAGGCTATCATTGCGTCATCCGCCAGCTTCGAGGCCGCCAGTCAGAGATCGGGAACGAACGAGGATGGATCGGTTCCGGTTGGCACGCTGGCATGCAGACCGCGCTGGAGCTGCACGACGTGTCCGGCCCGAACGTGATACGCAAGCCGGGCGTTGGCGGTTCCCCGGTCGCTGGAATAGTCTTCGCCCAGCGCCTTCTCAATCTCCATCCGTGTGAATACCGGGTACTTGGCCAGGAATGTCCGCATGTCCATACTCAAACCTCGCAGTTGCCAATCAGTGCCTCAAGTGATAGTTGGTTTATTGCTTAGGGCGCCTGCTGTCAGGTTGGTCTAAAAAGGATAATTCCGAGGCTATCGGTGCGGGCTCACGAAACCGTCGGTCACTGGCGCGAGTCCGCCAGGGGCAACGCCTCCGTGGCGTGGCCGCAAGGATGGGGCGGGGGGACTACACCATGCGTTGACAAATCGGGATCACTTACACACAATTGATGACGATCTGTCAACCATCCCACCTGAGCCCTGGATAAACTTGCACGCACATTGCCGCATGTGCATGCATTCATATCCATGCGCAGCGGCCATCAAGTCCAAAGGCCGGGTGTGGCCGGAAGCGCATTTAATAGCGCGTCGGCGGGAACAGCAAAAAGGTCAAGTCGCATGATTCCAGGCACTTGGAGAGCAATAGAGAGGCGTTGGCTTACTCTACGCCGAGCGCATTGCGTCGCGACCACCACGGGGCCACTCAATAAACCGGGGGGTGGAGCGGTCGGGGGGGGCCGGAAACGGGCCTGGGGCTGGCGGCCCGCGTCGCAAATCCCTTTGTGTGAGCGGGGCTTGCGGCGTAGAAAGCGAAACGGCCAGCCGGGGGGCTGGCCGTAAACGAAAAGGCCCCGATGATTCGGGGCCTAAAAAGAATGGCTCCGGCAGCTGGATTCGAACCAGCGACCAAGTGGTTAACAGCCACCTACTCTACCGCTGAGCTATGCCGGAACAGAAACAATGTACTTTCTGCTGAAAACGGCATATAAAGTAACTGTGGATTCGTCGATTGCAAGCAGCTGCGCCGGCCTTCAGAGAATTTTTCGCGAACGGTCAGCCATTGATAATGGCCGGTCCCTATGGACGCTTGGGACTCTGGGGACTGATTGGCGGCGGCGTTGGGGCGTGAGACGTGAGTCCTCGCCCCAACGCTGTCGCCAACCGATCCCCGAAGTCCAGGAAGTCCCCAATCAGTCCCTGGCGTCCAAAGCGTCATTCCCTACGGTTCCGGGCGTCCCCACAGTCCCGGCCATGAGTCGTGAGACGTGAGACGTGAGTCCTCGCCCCAGCGCTGCCGCCAACCGGACGACACGGGTATCAAGCAACCGGTCCCCGAAGTCCAGGAAGTCCCCAATCAGTCCCTTGTGTCCAAAGCGTCATTCCCTACGGTCCCGGGCGTTCTCACAGTCCCGGCCATGAGTCGTGAGACGTGAGACGTGAGTCCTCGCCCCAGCGCCCCGCCGCCAATTAGTCCCACTGGTCCCAAGCGTCCCCTGAGGCCGGCCATTATCAATGGGTGACCGATTACGCCATTTTGTTGTTTTTTGTACCAGCGGCTTGTATGGTTGGCAGGTGATTTATATTAGCGTTTTTGCTTGAGTGGCCGTCTGAATGACCAGCTGCCCCGCCCACGGCAAGGACGACAGGCCGCAGGGCCTGTAAGCGTCAGGTGTGGCCTGCCATGCATCATGACATGGTGGTGCCCGGGCAAGATGAACACAGGAGTTCTGAACATGAACGGCGCTACATTGTTGGGTGTTACTCTGGTGTATTTTCTGCTGGCATACCGCATTTACGGCCGGAAACTCAAGGCCATCTTTGGTATTGAGAGTCAGCGCGAATGCCCATCCAAGCGCCTGCGGGACGACATTGACTACCTGCCGACGCCGATGATGGTCCTTTTCGGGCATCATTTTGCATCCATCGCCGGCGCTGGGCCGATTGTCGGGCCAGTCGTGGCTGCATATCTTGGCTGGGGCCCGGCCTGTCTGTGGATATTGCTGGGCTGCGTCTTCATTGGCTCCATGCACGATTTTGCGGCGATGTTTCTCTCGGTGCGCAATGACGGGCGGTCCATCGCCTACGCCATTGAGCGTGAGCTGGGCTATTTGGGCCGGCAGCTTTTCCTTGCCTTCTGCTTTGCGATGTTGATTTTGGTGGTGGCGATTTTTGCGCTACTGGTCGCGCAATGTTTTGTCACTACGCCGGCCGTGGCCACGGCGTCCGTGCTGTTCATAGCGATGGCGCCGATTTTCGGCGTTGCCGTCGGTCGCAAGATACTGAGTCTTGCCGAGGCGAGTCTGATTTTTGTGCCGATATTGTTTGCCTTTGTATGGCTGGGGACGCTGATGCCGCTGGACCTGGAGGCGACGCTGGGTACGGCGCAGCGGGCGACCTCCGCGTGGATAGTCATGCTGCTGTACTACGCCGCCATTGCGTCGGTTATTCCGGTGTGGGTGCTGCTGCAGCCGCGCGACTACCTCAATTCTTATCTGTTGTACGCGATGATGATCTTGGGCGTCGCGGGCATCTTTCTGTATCGGCCGGACATGGCCATGCCGGCCTTTGCGGTGTCGGGCAAGGCCGTACCCAAGCTGTTTCCGCTGTTGTTTGTGACCGTAGCCTGCGGGGCCTGCTCGGGCTTTCATGCGCTGGTGGCCTCGGGAACGTCCGCCAAGCAGCTCGCCAGCGAACGCCATGTGCTGCCGGTAGCCTACGGCGGCATGCTGGTCGAGGGCGTCCTGGCGATCATCGCGCTGGTCAGCGTTGGTTATCTCGACATGCCGGCTTTTGAACAGCTGCTCAGTGGTGCGGACAAAGTGCCGCCGCAGGTCGCCTTTGCCCGCGGCTTGGGGACCTTCAGCACCAAACTCGGCATTAGCTACGACGTCGGAGTCAATTTTGTCAGTCTGGCCATATCGGCTTTTATGCTGACGACCCTTGACACCGCCACGCGCCTCACCCGCTTCGTCTGGCAGGAATTGCTTATGCCGAGGGCTGTTGTGGCGACGGCTCCGACTAGCAACGAGCCAGCGGCACTTGGCGGCTTGCGCGGCTTTTTGTCATCGCGCTGGACCGCGACGCTGATCGTGGTGATATTGGCGGGCTACCTGGGCATGTCGGGTGGCGGCCTGCGCATTTGGCCGGTGTTTGGGGCGTCCAACCAGCTGCTGGCGGCGCTGACGCTGTTGGCGGTGACACTGTGGTTGATTCGCAGTAAACGGCCAGTGCTGTTTGCCATGCTACCGATGTTTTTCATGACGATTATCAGCATCTGGGCGCTGGTCTGTCTGATAATGGACAATTGGCAGAAGTCCTGGTCGCTGGTAGCGGTAAGCATCATCCTGTTGGTGCTGGCGCTGCTGCTCCTGGTTTTGTCGGCCAAGGCCGTGCACAAGGCCCACACGGCGCGGGTTGTACGCAGTGCTGCCGGGGAATAGACGCCGGTGAGCGGTGCTGGCGGCAGCCTGCACTGCGGCCGGCCGGCCGCGATGCTTATTCCATAAATGACGAAAGGACGACGAGGAAGCCATGATCATCTCCTGCACACGCCGTGACGCCGATAATCGCCGTTATGTCCCCCCGCCCATTGGCAATGGCGACTTGTCGCTGCAGATCGATTACTGCGGTTCCATGGCGCCGCGTGAGTATTCCGGGCACATGACGCCGGTCATCTGTCGCGCGGGCGTGCGCTATGACTTTGGGACTCGACCGCTGGTGCGTTTCGGCGCCATCCAATGCGGTCCTGAGGGCTCCGGCGAGGCCGTGGACTGGGAGCAGAGCCTCGACCCGCACTACGGTATCGTGGCCTCGACCACGACCTACGCCGATGGCCGGCAAATGCAGGCCAGCAGCTTCTGCCTGCTCGATCGCAACGTCGTCGTCCTCCGTCGTCGCACGAGCGGCCAAGGTGATTTCGTCTTCACCTACACACTCAAAGGCCGGCGCATGCTTGCCACTGGCATGCCTGCCACCGGCATTGAGTACCATATTGACGGCCAAAGCCAGTACCGTGGCAAGATTTACATCCTTGCCGACCAGCCGGTCACAACGGAGGTCGAGGACCGCAGCGGCCCTCTCGGCGCTTGCGATGTCACCTGGACCATCCGCTCCTCGGCGCCGGAAATCACGTTATTCATGGCCTTTGACGACTGCGCGCCCGCGCAGCTGCTCGCTCTCGGCTATGACGGCCTCCTCGCCGAGCAGCACCGACTCTGGGACGAGTACTGGCAGGAAGGCTGGGTCGAACTGCCTGACAAGAAGCTCCAAGAGGTCTATGCGACCTCCCAATACCACCTGCGCATCAACGCCACCCGCTGGTCCATGCCTGTCGGCCTCTTCCCCAGCCATTGGGATGGCCGTTACTTTGGCTTCGACGAAATGTTCATGTTCCGCGGCCTGGCCAGCTCCGGGCACCTCAGCGTGGCTCGCCACGTGCCCGAATTCCGCCGCAGCCATCTCGATGCGGCGCAGCTTCGCGCCCACCGCTACTTCGGCAAGACTGGTGGTGCAGCCCATTTTGTGTGGGAGACCGTGGAAGTCCCCGGCGTCGAAGGCGCGCCGCCCGGATTCTGGCTGGAGCATATCTTCCACATGTCCACTATCGCCTGCTGTGCGAACGACTACTTCCGCTACACCGGTGATAGTGATTACCTGCGGCAAACCGGCTACCCCTTGCTGCGCGCCTGCGCGGAATTTTTCCGCGTCCACGCCATCAATGAAGAGGCCTCCGGCCGGGTCTACGTTGGCAAATGCACGGACTTGGAGCGCCTCGGCGCCGCCCGTGAAAACGCCTACATGACCAGCTGCGGCGCCATCAATACCCTCAATGCCGCGGCAGACGCGGCAGACGTCCTCGCCGAAGACAAGGAACTGGCCGGCGAATGGCGGCGACTCGCTGACGGTCTCCGGCGCTTCCTTCCCAACGACGGCGAAAAGTATATTCCCTACCCGGGTTGTCCTGACAAGAGCGTCGCTGTTTTCAGCGGCATCTTTCCCTTCCCCGCACTGCCGCCGGACGACCCACTGCAGCGTCGCGCGCTGGACGACTTCCTCGCCGTCGCCGAAACCGCCGGTAATATGTACCCGGTAGGCACGGCGGTTTGCGCGTGGTACGCGTCATGGATGGCTATCGTCTATGCCCGTCTGGGTAATGGCGACGCCGCACTGGCGCTGCTGAGCAAGGCTGCCGCCGCGACTGGCTGTTTCTCGGAGATCTTCGAGATTTACGAAACGGGCCATCACCCCTGGTTCACGACGGCCGAGGGCAGCTTTGTCCAAGCCATCAACGAACTCCTGGTGCAGGACGGACGGGTTGGCACGGCCATGCCGTCAAGCTGGGACCACGTGGCATTCAAACTCCCGGGACTCAACGGCAAGACCATCACTGTCCAAAGCTGATAACACCGCGCCGGACGGACAACACGGGGACGGCCGCTATGCCAAAGACGCAACTGGTTCGCTTGAGCATGTCGCTGGACGAAGAACTCGGCCACGCCCTTGATGGGCTGGTCCGCGCCGCCAACTACCAGAACCGCTCCGAATACGTTCGCGACATGATTCGCGAACGCATTGTCGACCAGGAGTGGGAGCAGAATGCCGCCAGCGTGCTGGGGACAATCACCCTGCTCTACAATCACCATCAGCGTGAACTTTGCGGCCGCCTGACCGAAATCCAGCATGACGCGCAGGTCCATATCCTCGCCGCGACCCACGTGCACCTCAGCCACGAAATCTGCGCCGAGATGATCATGGTCAGCGGCTCGGCAGCCGAAATCCGTAAGCTCTACCTGGCCCTCAAGCAGCCCCGCGGCATCCTCCATGCCGCCCTCAGCATGAGCAGTACCGGCGAAGAACTGCATTGACGGGTCTTACAGCGCTACCGCAGGCTTTCGATGCTGTGATTTGCTGCGTGTTCCGCCGTTGCCTGCAGGCGGCGGCGGAACACGCGTTTATTCACCGCTGCCATCTTGTTTCCTGATCATTCCCATACCGGGATGATAGCACATAATTCTTTATGATATTGATTGAAAGTCACTTGCGGAGTTTTTTCGTGGGCGTTACAGTGGCGTTGCTACTGCTTCAGCGGTATCCAAGCCTGATAATTGGAGGAGCCCATGCAAGAACAGCGCGTCGAGGAATTTGATGGCCGTATCACCCTGGCAATCAGTCGGCGCCTGCGTAGCCGTCGCATTGCCCTCGGTCTGAGCTACGAAAGACTTGCCGAGGTACTCGGAGTCAGCTGGTCCACGGTGCGCAAGTGGGAGCTGGGCGAATGCTGCCGCTGCACGTTGCCCATGCAGCAGCTCCTGGCCGATTTTCTCGGTGGCCGTTATGACGAACGGCTTCTTTACCGATCTGAATTGCACGGCAAGCGCATCTACAATCCCAGTTACGACGCGTCGCAGCAGCGCCTGCAGCGAATTGAACAGCTCTGTCTGCTTGGCGAACAACATCCGGAAGCCCTCGCCGACTTCGAACTGGCTCTGACTGCTGCGGCCGCCATGGCGCTACAACGCGCCATGGCAGTGGCTGCTGAGTAGACTGCGCAATAAGCACCCACGAAACGTAATCGGTCACCCATTGAGAATGGCGGCCAAACCTGCCGCCGATGTCAATCCCAAGTAAGCAAGTGAGTTCCATTGCCCCTTTTGCCCCAGTCAGCTTCGCCGACTGGGGCAAAAGGGGCCGAGGAACACGAACATGGTCGCCGTTGTACCCAGGGCGGCGCATGCTTTCAGCGTGCTTGCCCTGGGCTGGACTGTTTCGCGCTTTCAGCGCTTCTGCCGCTTCGCGGCCAGGGAAACGGGCACGTTTGACTCAGCCAGAAGCTCTATGGCTCAATTCTCAATGGGTGACCGCTTACCACGAAACGGGTTCCTTGGCTCTTGCGGACTTTTGTGTCGAGCTGTCAGGCCTTATAGTAACGCGCTTTACTTCTCCATGGCAGACAGGAAAGGCAGCATTGTATGTCAGCAGAACGGCATGATTATGTGGCCGACACTCGGCCGGTATGGGCGCCTTGGCGCATCGACTATATTCGTGGCCCCAAGAGCGGCGAGTGTTTTTTTTGCGTGAAGGGCGCGCGGGACTGTCTGTGCGACCACGTGATTTACAAAGGCCGGCATGCCTTTGTCTTGCTCAATGACTATCCATACAACTCCGGCCATCTGCTGGTGGCGCCCTATCGGCACTTGGCTACCATGGGCGAACTCAATGCCGATGAACGCGCTGAAATGATGGATCTGCTCATTCAAGCCCAAGCCGTGCTCAGCGCCGTCATGCAGCCGCAGGCGTTCAACGTCGGCTTCAATGTGGGCGAAGCCGCTGGCGCTGGCGTCAAAGACCACATCCACGGCCACGTGGTGCCGCGCTGGCAGGGCGATACCAACTTCATGCCCGTACTGGGTGGGCCGCGCGTCGTCCCAGAAGCGCTGGATGCTACCGCTGAGCTGCTTCGTCAGGCATGGAAATAAACGGCTGACGCCGCGCCGCTGTTGCCGGCGCCGGACTGGCGAACATATCACGCTTCAGTCGCGGCCCTGTCAGTTGGTGAGGGCGTGGACCAGTATGTTCGTGCCCAGGCGGGTGTAGAAGACGTGGGCAAAATCGCTGATTTCGCGGCTGCCGTAGTATCTGAAGACGCGCCATTTGCCACCGGGCTCATTGGCCCAGGCGGGCAGGGCTTGTTCCTGGCAGTAGATGACGTCCTTGCCGCCGTCTTCGCGCACCACTTCGAAGCGCGCGCCGCTGTAGGCGGCTTTTTCGAGATAGCTGTCCAGGCCGCTGGTGCCTTCGAGGACGCGGAAACGAATGGTGGTCGTCCACTGTCCCAGCGAATTTTTGCCCCAGCCCATGGCGATGATGGGCGTGGTCAGCACAGCAATGCGGCCGTTGATGCGCAGGGCCGCGGCCGAGTAGGTGCCGTCGGGCCATTTTTCTTCTTCGGTGTAAGCGCGAACGGTGTCGGGCAGGAGCGACGTGTCCGGCAGGCCCTGGTAGAAGGCGCGGAACAGCGGGTCGTTGCGCCGCAGTGGCAGGAATTCCTTGCCTGGAAAGACGGCGGCAAAGGCCTCCTTGATCTGCGGGCTGGCATCCCATTCGGCGTAACTGTGATGCTGACCGAGCTCGGGATGGTCGCGCAGGAAGGACGCCGTTATACCCGCGTCAATGAAGATGAAGCCGCCATGTTGCAGATAATGCCGTAACGCGGCCTGCTCGGCGGGACTAAAGGTCCAGTCCTCGCGATCGGCGAAATTGGCGTAGACGAAGGGGCATTCCAGCAGGCGCTCGTCCGTAAAATCGTTGATCAGCACCGGCTCGGGCACCACGTTGGTGTAGGTCTTCTCGGCGACATGGCTGAGCAGCGACTGCAGCGCATTGGCGTAGTTGCGCCGAAATGCGTCGCTGCTTGGAGACAGCTGCGCGATGCGGATTTCCGGTCGAGTCGCCACCAACGCCGCTGCCGAGGGCGCCGCAGTGCTCCCGGTGGCTTTCGTGTCATTGCCGCCCTCGGCCGCCCTTGCCGAAGTCGCAAGCACGGCTGGCAACAGCAGCGCAAATGCCAGCGGTATGACACAAAGGAAATAACTACGCATAAAAAATGACCTCACCAGGACAGCACTTTCCCTTGACAGGCATATAAATATATGCTAATATAATTGTGGTATTTTTAAGCCCCACGTAGCACGAAGCGTTGGCCAGCGGGGCCTAATATAGTCCCAATCATGCATGCTTGCGCTATGAGCCGCAGGCATGGTCCAAAGAGCTTGTTGACCACAAAGGAAGGGAGCGCGGCGATGAAAGGACTGACTGACAAGCAGCAGGAGATCATGGATTATATCTCCGAATTCACCCGCCGCGAGGGCATGGCGCCGACAATTTTTGAGATCAGCGACCATTTTCAGGTCCAGTCGGCGACGGTGTTTTCCCACATTCGCGCCCTGCAGCGCAAGGGCTACGTGAACCGCTCATCCAAGGCCCGCAGCCTTGCCTTGACGCAGAGCAACAAACCCCGGCACTTCTCGCTCTCGCTGAGCATTCCCATCCTTGGCCGCATCAGTGCCGGCGCGCCGTTGCTCTCCGAGGAACACGTCGAGCAACATGTTATGATTGACCCGACGCTGCTGCCACGGCAGACCGGCGGCCATAAGCTCTTCGGACTGCGGGTACAGGGCGAAAGCATGCGCGATCTCGGCATCATGGACGGCGATCTGCTTATCGCCAAGCAAACTGAAACCGCGTCCATCGGCGATGTCGTCATCGCCATGGTTGACGGTGAAACTACTGTCAAGTCGCTTTACTTGAGCGATGGCAAATGGGAGCTGAGACCCGCGAACCCGGCTTACAAATCACGCTTCTACCCGCTCGATGACCTGGTCATTCAAGGCGTCGTCGTCGCCCTCCAACGCACATTCTGAAGGCAGCGCCAAAGGCGCTGCCCTCAAAACTGGCGATGGGCATGTCCGCGTAGGTAGCGGCGCGCGGCGGCTGATTCGGAGCGTTTTGATGGGAAAAATTGCCCTGTTTGAGCTCGGCGAGAGTGTAGTTTGCGGGCGGCCCCTGGGGGTTGGAGGTCCGGTCAAGCGTGGCGTCATGCAGTAGGACGAGCACGCCGTCCTTGGTCATGCGCAGGTCGAACTCAATCATGTCGCTGCCCCATTCTGCTGCCTTGCGCATAGCCAGCGCGCAGTTTTCCGGGTAGCAACCATTGGCGCCGCGGTGCGCGGTGATGATGACTTGGTCCCAGTCCTCATAGAGGGCTGTCAGGGATTGAGTAATCGGTCACCCATTGAGAATTGAACCCTAGAGCTTCTGGCTGAGTCAAACGTGCTCGTTTCCCTAGAGCTTCTGGCTGAGTCAAACGTGCCCGTTTCCCTGGCCGCGAAGCGGCAGAAGCGCTGAAAGCGCGAAACATACCAGCCCAGGGCAAGCACGCTGAAAGCGTGCGCCGCCCTGGGTACAACGGCGACCATGTTCGTGTTCCTCGGCCTCTTTTGCCCCAGTCGGCGAAGCTGACTGGGGCAAAAGAGGCAAGGGAACTCACTTGTTTACCTGGGATTGACATCGGCGACAGGTTTGGCCGCCATTATCAATGGCTGACTGCTTACGGGATTGATAACGACTTGTTGCCATAGTTCGCTGTGCTCCTTCATTGCGTCGCCAAACGGTTTGTTCTGCAGCTCCACGAAACCCGTTTTTGGCCCCCTGGGCTGATTGTATCGGCGGCCTTATCGCGGTAGTGTACATCTTCCACGTTATAAATCACACACGCAGGCGGCACGACACCGCTGCCGGCATAAAAGCAGTTGAGCGCGCAACAACGACGGGGTGGTTATGAAACTGGCAATATCGACCCTGGGATGCCCAGAGTGGAATTTCATGAAGGTCCTGACGGAGTTAAGCATCTGTGGCGTCAAGGGTCTGGAAGTCCGCGGCCTCGACGGCGAGATGGACGCCGAAAAAATCAGCTGGTTCATGCCTGAGAACATGGCCG
>JAQWBY010000467.1 GCA_028706165.1 Lentisphaeria bacterium
CATCGGCGCCCGCGATTTTACCGGCAAAAATATCCCCGATGCGAGCAAATTCGGCCGGCAGTTCTCCAATTTCTGGGTGAAACTCGAAACCGGCGTCAACTGCGACGACAGCCAGAGCGGCTTCCGCGCCTACCCGGTCAAGGCCCTCAGCCGCCTAAAGCTACGCTGCTGCCGGTACAATTTTGAGATTGAGGTGCTGGTGCGCTGCCTCTGGGGCGGCGTGCGGCTGCGCGAAATACCCATTGGCGTCATCTATGCCCCGCCCGGCGAGCGCATCACCCACTTCCGGCCGTTTATGGACAACCTGCGGCTGTCGCTTTTACATACGGCCCTGGTGGCACGCCGGCTCAGTGGCCTGCCTTCGCGGCGACTGGTGGCGACCGCGCCAGCGCCAAACGCGCCGTCGCTATGGAAAAGCCCCAGGGCGTTTTTCCTCTTTTTGTTGCACGAGAATGCGACGCCAGGACTACTGGGCCTGTCAGCCGGACTCAGCAGCTTTCTGGCGATTTTGCCCTTGCTGTCCTGCCACATGCTGGTGATTCTCTACGTCTGCATCCGCTTGCGCCTGAACAAGGTGATGGCCCTGGCGATTCAGAATCTGTTTATGCCGCCGCTGACGCCTTTTCTTTGCCTGCAGCTGGGTTATTTTATGCGCCACGGTACATTCCTGCGCGAAGCGAGTATGCAAACCGTTGTCTACGAACTACATCTGCGTTACTTGGATTGGCTGCTCGGCAGCCTCGTCCTGGCACCGCCGATCGCCGTCGTCGTCGGCTTGACGGTCTACGCCGCCGCCAGCCGCCTGAACCGGAAAAAAAGCAGGTTGGACCATGCCGGTTGCAGCGAAAAATCTTAGCGACCAGCGGGGCAACGCCCTCGGCATCGGTTTTTTCCGGGTCGTCATCCGCGCCCTCGGGCCGCGTTGCGCCTGCGCCATGGTCTGGTTCGTCGCCTTTTTCTACGCCGTCTGCGACGGCACTGCCCGGCGAGCGGCGACGCCCTATTTACGCAGTCGTTTCCCCAAGGCGGGCACCATGGCCCGGCGCTGGCATTTTTACCGCCTGATTGTCGCCCAGGGCCAGGTGATCATCCTTGCCCACTGGCTGCGTAGCGGCCGGCAGGTGCCCATCCGCGAAGAACAACCCGAGCATCTGCGCGACGCCTTGTGCGACCGCCGCCGCGGGCTGATTCTGCTCATCAGCCACGTGGGCTGCTGGCAGGCCGCACTCACCTACCTGGAAAACTACCAGCGGCCAGTCAATCTGCTGATTCAGGCCAACGCCAATGTCCACATCGCCAGAATGTTCCAGGGCCAGCACGTCACCATCATCAATAATGACGGCCCCTTCGGCGGCCTGCTTGATTGCGTCGCCGCGCTGGAACGGGGCGAAATCGTCTGCATCATGGGCGATCGCCAGACCGGCGACCACGAGGAAGCGCTGCCCATGACCCTGCTTGGCCGACAGCTCTTCATCCCCCGCTCACCATGGCTGCTGGCCGCGCGCTGCCGCTGCGCCATCGTGCCCGTCTTCACGCTCATGCGCGGCATGGCCGGCGGCATTGACTTCTTTTTCGCGCCGCCTATCACCATTGAGTACAATCTGCCACGAAAACCCCCTGCCGACATCTTTACGCCATATATTGCCCAGTATGCCGCCGCGCTGGAAAAAATGGCCGTTGACCACCCGTATCAATTATTTCATTACGACCACCAAGCAAGTACTGCAACGCCCCGGGAGACCTGAAGATGGATGACGCCACCGCTGCCTTTCGCCAAGAATTCAAACAGAAGCTCATCACCTGGCTGCACCTCGAAGACAAAACGCCTGACGACATCAAGGACGACGACGCGCTCTTCGGCTCCGGCCTGGGCCTGGACTCCCTCGACGCCGTGGAAATCGTCATCGCGCTGAAACGCGAATACAACATTCCCCAGAGCGCCGTTGATCAGCGCCGCGAGATCTTCACGACCTTCACCACCCTCAGCGATTTCGTCCAGCACTATCACGAACAGCAGCACTAGTCAGCGCCTCAGACACGACTCATGATGAGCACTACGCACAACCTGGCCGGCGTCATCGGCAAAGGCATGATTTCCACCCTGGGGAATACTGTCGCCGAGACTCGCGGCGCGTTATATCAGCCTGTTCCCCGGCTGCCGGAATTGCCGCGCCGGGTGGCGACCACGCTGTCCCTGCCGGTGTTCGAGGTCGCCGACCTGGCGCCGGACACGGGCATTCCGGGCGGCTTCAGCCTGCAGCTGCTTCGTCACGCCTTACGCGAAGCGCTGGACGACGCGAAGCTGGCCGGCGGCGACCTGGCCGGCAAACGGGTTGGTGTCTGCATGGGCACCACCGTGGCCTGTCAGCTCAACGACATTCCCTTCTATGCCACGCTGCGCAGCGGCGCGCTGCCGCCGGCACGGCCACTGAACAACTACATTGCCGGCAATCCCGCCGAGTGGATCCGCCGGGAACTCGGGCTCAATGGCCCCGCGCTGACCATTTCCAACGCCTGTTCCTCCGGCGCCGACGCCATTGGCATCGGCCTCCTCTGGATCCGCCAGGGCCTCTGCGATCTCGTCATTGCCGGTGGCACCGACGAGCTCAACCGCGTGCCTCTGGTGGGATTCAACGCGCTTGGCGTCTGCGCGCCTGGGCCCTGCCGGCCCTTTGACGCCGATCGCGCCGGCCTGAATCTCGGCGAAGCCGCCGGCGTCGTCATCCTCGCCCCCGCCGACGCGGCAGCGGGCGACCGGGCCGTCTGCGCGGTCGCCGGTTACGGTAACAGCGCCGACGCGTTTCACATCACCCAGCCCGACCCCGAGGGCCACGGTCTCGAACGCGCCATCAGACTCTGCCTGGACAGCGCCGGCATGATTCAGCCTGGCGATATTGCCTTCATCAACGCCCACGGTACCGGTACGACCGCCAACGATCGCGTCGAAGCCATTGTCTTCCACCGCCTTTTCGGTGC
>JAQWBY010000468.1 GCA_028706165.1 Lentisphaeria bacterium
CCTCACCAAGCATCACAGCGGTGGCGGGGTCAATGCCGTTATCCAGAATCTCCAGAAAAATGGGAATGGCGGCTGCGAAGTTGTTGTTGAAGAAGTAGAATTGGCCAAGCAGTGGCGTGCCGCATTCGGGGTTGAGGTCACGGGCGCGGTTGAGGGCGTTTTCAGCGCGCTCGGGCTGGTCGTCCAGCACGAACTGGCGGGCGAGGTGCTCCAGTGCTTCGAAGGCTACAACGGGGTCTTTGGATTCGGCGAGCTCGGCAAGTTGGCCCAGCCGCGCTTCGGGGCTGTTCTTTTTGATGTTCAAGACAATTTCCAGCAGCCTCGCCATGGGCGAGAGCAGGGTCTCGCGGTCGGTGATATTCAGGTAAATATCTTCGGCGACGAGGACGCGGTCGAGCTTGTAGTTGGCGTAGGCCAGGTAGCTGTTTTGCTGCGGAGTGAGTTTCGTGTCCTTGCTGTCCTGTTCGAGGACAGTGAGCAGACTGTTGTAGAGGCGTCCACGGAGCAACGCATCGATTTCCGCCTGGCGGTACTCGGCCTTGAGGGGGTTGAGGATGGTGGCGCGCCGCCACAGTATGGCTGCGTTGTTCCAACGGCCTTCCTGGACCATCAGTTCGGCCATTTTGACAAATGCCAGCTCGTTGTTGGGATCTTCATTGATGCTGATGTTGAGCAGTCGTTTGGCAAAGGTGATGTTGCCCGCGTCCAGCTGCTTGAGCGCCTCCTGAAAGCGCATGGTGCGCTGGTGCCCCCGGACCAGATAATAGGCAAAGAGGGCGCTACTGCCTCCTGCTATCAGCAGCACGAAGGCCAGCAGGATGATCTTTGGAGTGAAAATCTTGATGAAATGTTTTGACAAAGGCAGTTCCCTCCTCATGGTGTCGACATGCTTTGGATTGGCGGCAGTCGTTGGCCGCGTCGCGTGGGTTCTATGGGGCAAAAGCGAGTGTGATGGTCAGATCGGCGCCGGGGGTGACCCGCTGGGCGCGGGCGGAGGCAAAGGTGTAGTCGGGTGATTCGCCGCAGACGAACAGCTCTGGCGCCACGGGCGAGTGGAGGATGCGGCCGTCCAGCAGGAGCAGCTCCAACGACATGGAGCCGATGGCAAACACTGGCGAGTCCGGCATGCGGATGCGCAGAGTGTTTTTCTGCCGCAGGCAGTTGATGGCGTCAATGCTGAGAGGTGCCGCGCGGCGGGCGGCATAGCTGGTGCTTGCCGGTATCTCGCCCAGAGGCACGTCATTGAGCAGCAGCAGCGACTTGTTGTCCTGCTTGATGCTGCTGAAGATATTGAGCCAACCGGCGCGGACCTGTGCGAAATCCCAGTCGCTGAGTTGCTGATTGCGCGGGAGATGCGGCGGGAAGGACAGTATCTCCGGTCGTGCAAAACGGGCCGGGACGCGCAACTCCGCCGAGCCGCGCAGGGAATGCCAGCGGACATGCAGGCGGTCGTCGTCGACATCGACGGTGAAGAAAGCCGGTGCGCTGTCTTCGACGATGCCCCAGTAGAAGCGGTTGTGGTTATCATCGGGCGCCAGCGCGTGCATGCGTTCCAGGGGCACGACGTCCATCTGCGGGTAGCCCACGGCCGAGCCCTTGATTTGTAGCATGCCCCGGTGCCAACTGACGGCCTGGTTGTGCGTGTGGCCGCAAAAATAGATATCAATGGGGTACTGCGTGAAGATGTCGCGGACTTCCTGCGTGAACCACGGGCTGTCAAAAAAATGCCGCCCCCACAGATACAACGGTGCGTGTGCGAAGGCGAAGATGTGCCGGGCGCCGTGGGCGGCGCCGAGTTCGTGCTGTAACCAGGTGCTCTGCTGCTTGTTCCAGTTGATGTAGTCGAGGATGAAAAAGACCGCGCCGTCATATTTGAACGAGTAATAGCTTTGCTCGCCCTGAGGCTTGCGGCGGTCGTGGGTGCCCTGGGCGACATGCAGTTCGGGTACGGCGGCCGTGAAGAGCTTGCGCGCTTCGGCTTCGTCCAGTGCCGAGTCGGCGCCGCCTTCGATAAGATCGCCGGTGGAAATCAGAAATTCCGGCCGCAGCGCGGCCAGCTTGGCGGCCAGTTTGTCGAGCACGCGCTCTTTCATGCCGGCGTAGCGCAGATAATCCGGCAGGGCCGGCATCCCTTGCTGGCGCCGTGACAGCGGCCGGCCGGCCAGGGTGCAATAGTGGGTGTCGCCAATCACAGCAAAACGAAAAGATCCCATAGTGGCCTCGTACTCCGTTGCGTGGGCGCGTGGGCTATAACAGCGTGGCGACAATAGAGCCAATCGCCAAGTAGTCTACAATGTTTTTTTCGCAGACACAAATGGCCCGCGTAAAACAGGCCGGTCAAAAGATATAATGTAGCTCATTATGCGCCGCTTGCCCTGAAAATCACTGGGGACGAAATGAATAGTGGTAATTGGTCAGCCACTGCTGGCGACCGACTTCAGTGGACAACGGGGCCATAGTGACTAATTGGCAACGGCGCGGGGACGAAGACTCACGATCCACGCCCCATGGCCGGGACCGTGGAGACGCCCGGGACTGCTGGGACTAATTGCTGACGGCACTGGGGCGAGGACTCAGTGACTCATGAGGCATGGTCGCATGGATAGGACTGTGGGGACTTTCGGGACCGTGAGGAATGACTTCCGACGCCCTCGACTGCTTGGGGACTCTTGGGACTCCTGGGAGCGCCGCCGTCCCGGCGGCTTTTTTAGCTGCGCTGCTGGGGCGAGGACTCAGTGACTCATGAGGCATGGTCTCATGGATTGGACTGTGGGGACTTTCTGGACCGTGAGGAATGACTTCCGACGCCCTGGACTGCTTGGGGACTCTTGGGACTCCTGGGTCCGCCGTCCCGGCGGCAAAAATGTCCCTAGTGTTGCCGTGGGTGGCTTGGCCTGCGGGAACTGATTTTGACTCATTGGGGATGGCCTGACGCCTTGACGCACGCTTGGTTATGAGCGGAAAAATTCT
>JAQWBY010000469.1 GCA_028706165.1 Lentisphaeria bacterium
ACCTCGTCGTCCCCAAGCTCCTCCGTGAGTACAGCTGCCAATTCTGCGTCGCCAATGGCGAGAACATGGCCGGCGGCGGCGGCTTCACCCGCCAGTGCCTCCTCGAATTGAGCAACAGCGGCGTGGACGTGTTCACCTCCGGCGACCACATCTGGGACCAGAAGGACTTCGTGGAGGAGATCAAGAAATTCCCCAATGTCCTGCGACCGGCCAACATGGCCGATTGCCAACCCGGCCGCGGCTACGGCGTCTTCAGCAGTGTTGACGACAAGAAGGTCGGCGTGCTCTGTCTGCTGGGGCGGACTTTCATGGCCGCCAGCGCCAACTGCCCCTTCGAGGCCGCTGAACGCATCGTGCCCGAGATGCGCAAGGAAACGCCCATCATCGTCGTGGACTTCCATGCGGAAGCCACCAGCGAAAAGATCGCCATGGCGCGTTTTCTGGACGGCAAGGTCAGCGCCGTCGTGGGCACCCACACACACGTGCCCACCGCCGATCAGCAGATACTCCCGGGCGGCACGGCCTTCCAGTGCGACCTCGGCATGGTCGGCGCCCGCGAATCCGTCCTCGGGCGAGACATCGCACCGGTCATCTCGCGTTTCCGCACCGGCATGCCCAGCCGTTTCACCGTCAATGACAAAGGCATCCGCCTCAACGGCGCCGTCGTCACCATCGATGACAACGGCCGCGCCGGCGGCATTGAACGCGTCATGAGAGACATCCTCTAATTCGTATCGCAACCACTCGCCCCAACCCGGGCACGAGAAAGTCACCACTATGCGCTGCCCCAAATGCGCCAATACCGACGACAAGGTCATTGAGACCAGAATCTCCCGCGAGGGCGATACCATCCGCCGCCGCCGGCAATGCCTGAGCTGCAACCACCGCTTCACCACCTACGAAACCGTCATCCCCGCTGATATCTTCGTCGTCAAACGCGACGGCCGCCGCGAAGACTTCAAGCCGGAAAAATTGCAGGACGGCATCCGCCTGGCCTGCTGGAAACGCCCCGTCAGCCAGGAAGCCATCGACCAGGCCGTCGCCGACATCATCAACGTCATTACCCTCAATCCCCAGGGCGAAGTCGACTCCCAATACATCGGCGAGCTGGTCATGAACAAGCTCAAGCAACTCGACGAAGTCGCCTACGTCCGCTTCGCCTCCGTATACCGCCGCTTCCAGGACGCCGATGCCTTCATCAACGAAGTGCAAAAACTATCCGCCAAAAATCCCGGCACCGCCACAGCGCCGGCTACCGCAACCGCAACTGGCCCGGCCCCGGCAACCAGCCCGACCAGCGACAACGACGCAACGGCCGCCGCCGCAGCAGCCGCCCCCGCTGATCCGGACAAGCCCTGACAACCATCATGATACAGCTCGCATCAACCAATTTACTGGTCATGGACGCCCAGGGCCGCAAGCAGTCCTTCGACGCTGACCAGCTCCGCCGGGATCTCCGCCAGGCCTTCCGGACCGTCGGTGTCACCGAAGACTGGCTGGCCGAGCACATCGCCCTCACCGTCGAAGAGCGCATCCGCAGCGCCAATGACGAGCAACACTGCCCCATGGCTAGCACTGCAGTGGACAAGCTGGTCTGCACCGTCCTCGGCGCCGCCGGCTACAACGATGTCGCCAGCGAATTCAGCCGCATCCGCGACATCGACCCGCTAAGCCATTATCGCGAGAATATGCAGCCATGCTCGCCCGAGCGCATCAGCGCGCTCCTGCGCCGTAGTTTCCCGCTCGCCGACGCGCAACTGCAGGCCATCAGCAGTCAATGCGCCGACATTTTGCGGCAGCACGCCTTCAGCCTGGTCAGCGACCGCTTCATCTGCGAACTGGCCATCCATGTCATCCATCGCGGCCCGACGCAAGCTGCCGACGCGGCCAGCCAAGGGCCCGCTGCCGTCCTCGCCGACAGCGCCGCCTGGCGTGCCCGGGTCAGCCCGGCGACCGGCGCGTTCATGGACAGCGCGGCGCTGCGGCCGCTGCCGCTCTCGACCATCTTCCCCCGCGTGCGCGTGGCGGTGGACATCGCTTCGGCCTGTGCCGCGCAGGACGGCGCCTGGCTGTCCGAGTTGTCGCTGCTGAGCACCGCCAGGCCGCTTTGCAGTGCGGCGCTGGAGTTGCTCGCGATCATGCGGGGCGAGCTCCAGGCCCAGTTACCGAACTGCGCCGACGCGCCGAGTCACGCCATCTTCACGGGCTGCAAGTCATTTCTTGAATCGGCTTTCAGCACCAGCAAACGCCGGGATCGCCTAGTCCTCGCTCAGGACCTGCAGGAGCTCCTGCAGGCCGCGCTGGTTCGCAAGGCGCCTTTCCCGCTGCTGCTCACCGTACGCTGAGCGGCCCGCCCCCCACCCTGGCGGCGCCACTTAACCAGGCAGGCAACGCCTTCTCACCCATCCCCATCTCCTCCTCCCCAAGGACCCAGCACTATCATGCGCCTCTACCCCCATGCTCTGGCCACCAACGCCGTTCTCGCCGCGATGGTCCTCTTCGCCTGCACGTCCAACGTGGTTTTTGCCTCACTCATGCGGGTCAGCGAGACCTTCGGCGTCAGCCCGGAGCGCTTTGCGGCCGTGGCGTCCGTGCAATTCAGCGGCTTCTTCCTGGCCTGTCTTATGGGCGGCGTGCTGTCGGACCGCCTGGGCAAGAAGACCGTGTTGCTTGTCGGCTGCGCGCTGACCGCGCTGGGCGGCGCCGGCTGGGCCCTCGCCCCGAGCATACCCGTGATCTACCTCGGCGCGGTCGTCCTCGGCATGGGCGGTGGCATCCTCGAAGCCACCGGCTCGGCCATTCTGACCGACCTGCATCCCAACCACAGCAAATTCGCCATGAACATCTCCCAGGCGGCCTACTGCGTCGGCGCCATCGGCACGCCGGTGGTCATGGGCTGGCTCTTGCCGCTGGGCGTGTCCTGGCGCTGGTTCTTTGCGGCCACCGGCTTGAGCGCGCTGCTCCTCGGTT
>JAQWBY010000470.1 GCA_028706165.1 Lentisphaeria bacterium
ACCTCGTCGTCCCCAAGCTCCTCCGTGAGTACAGCTGCCAATTCTGCGTCGCCAATGGCGAGAACATGGCCGGCGGCGGCGGCTTCACCCGCCAGTGCCTCCTCGAATTGAGCAACAGCGGCGTGGATGTGTTCACCTCCGGCGACCACATCTGGGACCAGAAGGACTTCGTGGAGGAGATCAAAAAATTCCCCAATGTCCTGCGACCGGCCAACATGGCCGATTGCCAGCCCGGCCGCGGCTACGGCGTCTTCAGCAGTGTCGACGACAAGAAGGTCGGCGTGCTCTGTCTGCTGGGGCGGACTTTCATGGCCGCCAGCGCCAACTGCCCCTTCGAGGCCGCTGAACGCATCGTGCCCGAGATGCGCAAGGAAACGCCCTTCATAGTCGTGGATTTCCACGCGGAGGCCACCAGCGAGAAGATCGCCATGGCGCGTTTCTTGGACGGCAAGGTCAGCGCCGTCCTGGGCACCCACACACACGTGCCCACCGCCGATCAACAGATACTCCCCGGCGGCACGGCCTTCCAGTGCGACCTCGGCATGGTCGGCGCCCGCGAATCCGTCCTCGGCCGAGACATTGCACCGGTCATCTCGCGTTTCCGCACCGGCATGCCCAGCCGTTTCACCGTCAATGACAAAGGCATCCGCCTCAACGGCGCCGTCGTCACCATCGATGACAACGGCCGCGCCGGCGGCATTGAACGCGTCATGAGAGACATCCTCTAATTCGTATCGCAACCACTCGCCCCAACCCGGGCACGAGAAAGTCACCACTATGCGCTGCCCCAAATGCGCCAATACCGACGACAAGGTCATTGAGACCAGAATCTCCCGCGAGGGCGATACCATCCGCCGCCGCCGGCAATGCCTGAGCTGCAACCACCGCTTCACCACCTACGAAACCGTCATCCCCGCTGATATCTTCGTCGTCAAACGCGACGGCCGCCGCGAAGACTTCAAGCCGGAAAAATTGCAGGACGGCATCCGCCTGGCCTGCTGGAAACGCCCCGTCAGCCAGGAAGCCATCGACCAGGCCGTCGCCGACATCATCAACGTCATTACCCTCAATCCCCAGGGCGAAGTCGACTCCCAATACATCGGCGAGCTGGTCATGAACAAGCTCAAGCAACTCGACGAAGTCGCCTACGTCCGCTTCGCCTCCGTATACCGCCGCTTCCAGGACGCCGATGCCTTCATCAACGAAGTGCAAAAACTATCCGCCAAAAATCCCGGCACCGCCACAGCGCCGGCTACCGCAACCGCAACTGGCCCGGCCCCGGCAACCAGCCCGACCAGCGACAACGACGCAACGGCCGCCGCCGCAGCAGCCGCCCCCGCTGATCCGGACAAGCCCTGACAACCATCATGATACAGCTCGCATCAACCAATTTACTGGTCATGGACGCCCAGGGCCGCAAGCAGTCCTTCGACGCTGACCAGCTCCGCCGGGATCTCCGCCAGGCCTTCCGGACCGTCGGTGTCACCGAAGACTGGCTGGCCGAGCACATCGCCCTCACCGTCGAAGAGCGCATCCGCAGCGCCAATGACGAGCAACACTGCCCCATGGCTAGCACTGCAGTGGACAAGCTGGTCTGCACCGTCCTCGGCGCCGCCGGCTACAACGATGTCGCCAGCGAATTCAGCCGCATCCGTGACATCGACCCGCTAAGCCATTATCGCGAGAATATGCAGCCATGCTCGCCCGAGCGCATCAGCGCGCTCCTGCGCCGTAGTTTCCCGCTCGCCGACGCGCAACTCCAGGCCATCAGCAGTCAATGCGCCGACATTTTGCGGCAGCACGCCTTCAGCCTGGTCAGCGACCGCTTTATCTGCGAACTGGCCATCCATGTCATCCATCGCGGGCCGACGCAAGCTGCCGATGCGGCCAGCCTGGAGCCCGCTGCCGTCCTTGCGGACAGCGCCGCCTGGCGTGCCCGGGTCAGCCCGGCGACCGGCGCGTTCATGGACAGCGCGGCCCTGCGACCGTTGCCGCTCTCGACCATCTTCCCCCGCGTGCGCGTGGCCGTTGACATCGCTTCGGCCTGTGCCGCGCAGGACGGCGCCTGGCTGTCCGAGTTGTCGCTGCTGAGCACCGCCAGGCCGCTCTGCAGTGCGGCGCTGGAGTTGCTCGCGATCATGCGGGGTGAGCTCCAGGCCCAGTTGCCGAACTGCGCCGACGCGCCGAGTCACGCCATCTTCACGGGCTGCAAGTCATTTCTTGAATCGGCTTTCAGAACCAGCAAACGCCGGGATCGCCTGGTCATTGCCCAGGACTTGCAGGAGCTCCTCCAGGCCGCACTGGTCAGAAAGGCGCCTTTCCCGCTGTTGCTCACCGTGCGCTAAGCGGGCGCCCGGCCAGGCTGCCATCGTGTGGCCAGGCCGGCACCGCCATCTCGCTTATCCCCATCTCCTCCTCCCCAAGGATCCAGCACAATCATGCGCCTCTACCCCCATGCTCTAGCCACCAACGCCGTTCTTGCCGCGATGGTCCTCTTCGCCTGCACGTCCAACGTGGTTTTTGCCTCACTCGTGCGAGTCAGCGAGACCTTCGGCGTCAGCCCGGAGCGCTTCGCGGCCGTGGCGTCCGTGCAATTCAGCGGCTTCTTCCTGGCCTGTCTTATGGGCGGTGTGCTATCGGACCGCCTGGGCAAGAAAGCCGTGCTGCTGGTCGGCTGCGCATTGACCGCGCTAGGCGGTGCCGGCTGGGCACTCGCCTCGAGCATACCCGTGATCTACCTCGGCGCGGTCGTCCTCGGCATGGGCGGCGGCATCCTTGAGGCCGCCGGGTCGGCCATTTTGACTGACCTGCATCCCAACCACAGTAAATTCGCCATGAATATCTCCCAGGCGGCCTACTGCGTCGGCGCCATCGGCACGCCGGTGGTCATGGGCTGGCTCTTGCCGCTGGGCGTGTCCTGGCGCTGGTTCTTTGCGGCCACCGGCTTGAGCGCGCTGCTCCTCGGTT
>JAQWBY010000471.1 GCA_028706165.1 Lentisphaeria bacterium
GGCGGCGTGAATTGCCGCGCAGCGGCAAGACAGGCCGCCATAATCTGCGCTAATCTGCGGAATCTGTGGATAAAAAAGCCTTCCTCGCGCCTTCGCGCCTTCGCGTGAGAATAAATAGCCTTCGCGTAAGGCAAAAATAGCGCCTTAAAGCCGGCGGCGTGAATTGCCGCGCAGCGGCAAGACAGGCCGCCATAATCTGCGCTAATCTGCGGAATCTGTGGATAAAAAAGCCTTCCTCGCGCCTTCGCGCCTTCGCGTGAGAATAAATAGCCTTCGCGTGGGGACAGGCCCTTACCAGTTATGGAAGGCGTCGCCGTCGTAGAAGTCGAGCGTGTCGATATAGGGCGACCACGCGTCGTTGCTGTCCGGGTCTTCGGCGACGATGGCGAGCGGCCCGACGACTCCGCCGTCGCCCCAGCGGTCAAAGACGCGGATGACGATCGTGTTGTCTTGCCCGCAGCGCACGGCGTCGGCGGGAATAGCGTAATCGCGCTTCGTCTGGTAGCTCCGGGGATTGCTTTCGAGCGTCATTTCGCCGATTTTGACGCCATTGCAGTAGGTCCAATCGGCGTCGTCAATGGGTCCGCCGACCAGCCGCAGCTGGTATTTCGCCCACGACGCCGGGATGCTCACCACGCAGCGGTACCACGCAAAGCCGTCGTAGGGCGTCTTCAGGCCGGCCGGGGTATTTTCGGGATAGACATGATTGGGGTTGACCTGCTGGACGCCCTGCGCTTCCCATGACAGCCCGAGCTTGATCGGCGCAAAGCCGGCTGGGTCGTCGTGCTTGCCGTTGTTTTGGGGGTCCAGCCGCAGCCCGCACTGTTCGAGGCTGAGTTCACCGAAGCTGGTGGCGATGGTGTTATGCCGCATGCGGCTGGCGGTGAAGAGCTGCAGGTCCTTGCCGAGACCGATATTCATGTTGTTGAAAATCGCCGACCACACCCGAGCGATCTTCTCCTGGTTCCAGAGCCCGTCGATGCCCTCCGGGGCGAGATTGAGCACGACGATGGCCGACGTCGGCCGGTCCAGCTTGGCGAAGAGCTTCGGTTCGGTGGCCACGACCCAGTCGGGAGCCGCCGCGAGCACGGGCAGCTCACGGGCCTCGCGGAAATACAGATCGGCGTCGGGAATACCCGCAAAGAGCGGGTCGTTCTTTGGCACGCGCGCCTTGAACAGCTGATGCGTGCCCCGCTGCATGCCACCGGGCAGGATCTCCAGCGGCGCGTCCGGCAGCGCGATAATGGCGCGACTCGTGCTGGCCAGCAATTTGCGCAGTTCCTCGGTTTTTTCTGCGGGGACCGGGTCTTTGCCGATGATGATCACCTGATCGTGGTTGAGCTCCCATAGTGCATTCGGATTGCCCCGGCGGTAGATCATGCCCATGCGCAGGAGAATCTTCTCGCCGTCTTCATTGCCCAGGTATTGCACGCGTTGCGGACCGATGGGCACAAAGGGCTTGGCCATTTCGCTGAGCATGTTGTCCACCAGGCGCGTGGCGGCCGGGTCAACACCGAAGCGCGACGTCACGTCCAGCTGGCAGAACAGCACCAGCCCGTGCCCCTTGCGCAATTCCATCAGCGACGCGAACATCAGATTGAAGCCCGAGTCGAGAATGGTGCTGAAATTGCCGTAGCTGGGCTTGCGGATGACATGGCCGCTGACAATGCCGCCGTTGCCGCATTTCCATTTCGAACGCGGATAATGCGGCGAGTTCTCCGCCGACAGCACGAATGCCGGCACCGTGTCGGACCAGCCGCGCCAGTTGCTGAAGTCGGGCTCGGCCAGACCCGCCAGATACGGGCTGTCCGCCCGCCGCACGAAGGCATTGCGGTAGCTCGGCGACTCAAAAACCAGATTGCCGAGCTTGCAGGGCTGCTGCTCGAAGATCAGCACCTTCAGGCCATCGTCGATGAGCCCGGCGTCCTCGATCTGCTTGAGCAGCTCGGGGCTGGTCTGCGACAGCGCGTCCTGGCCGATAATCAGCAGCCGGCAGGCCCGTACGTCGTCAAGGGTACTCACGCTGCGATACGGAAATCCAGCCTTGCTGAGCATGGCCGTGGTCTTGCCCACGGGGTCGTAGACGCCGGCGACTGCGTCGCGGAAATCCGGTTGGCGGCGCATGGGGAAGAACTGCAGGGCCATGCGGTCCTCTTTATGCAGCGCGCCGTCCTGCAACGCGACCAGCCGCAGCTCCGCCGCCGTGCGCTTGTACACGTCCGGCGCCGTGAGTGCGATGGGCAGCTTGGCGATGCCGCCACTGGGCACGGTCGCCGTGAATTCGCCCGACGACACCGGCGGCGCCTCGCCGTCCACGCGCAGCTCCCAGCGAAAGCTCAGCGTTTTGGCCTCGACGTGGTCGTTGACCACCACCGCGCTCTTGCGGAATGTCTCGCCGGCGTAGTACGCATGATCCTTGTTGCTGAAGTCGTCCGGCTCACCGCCGAGAAAGACCAGCAGCGGCGCGAACACATCGCGCACCACGTCGTGAAGGTAATCCGGCTGCGAGTAGTCCGTCAGCAAATGCCGCTGGGTTTCGCTCCACCCGGTCTTGCGCTCGGGCTTCAGGCCGGGCGTCTTGACCGCGTCATCGATTTTGTAGACGACGGTGTGATCGTCGTAGGTGCGGGCGACGTGGTGCATGTCGCGCCCACCGGGGAAATCCCCGAGCGCGGACATGTCGTAGGCCCGCCAGGCTTTGGGCACGTGGCTGTAGAGCATCGCATAGAGCGCCTGCATGTTGGGCGCCCAGTTGGCGTAGGGCGTGATCATCCAATTGTGCGCGTTGGGAATGGGCAGCGTCTCGCGCTCGTACACGGCGTCGCCAAAATAACGCGCGGCGTGTTCCGTCGCCAGCGACCCGAACTTCGGATCATCAAAATGCCAGAACTGCATGGGATACGGGAAGGCCGACTCGACCACCATCAGCGGCTGGGTGTGCTTCTCGGACCACTGCCGCGGCCAGTC
>JAQWBY010000472.1 GCA_028706165.1 Lentisphaeria bacterium
GGCGGCCAGCGCCTCCCCAACCAGCGCCGTGAGCCCGGCAGCCTCGATACCCTCCTCAACAATGACTACCAGAACGGCGCCGTCGCTGCCCACGCCTTGGGCCCCGACCAAGCCCTGCCCATCTACCGCCACCTCAAATGCGATATCGCCAAAGCCTACAGCGACAAGCTCCGCGAATACACCCGCAGCTTCGTCTATTTCAACACGAACCAGACCAACGCCCCCGGCATTCTGCTGGTCTTCGATCGCGTCCTGGCCAGCAGCCCAAATTTCCGCAAGGAATGGACCGTCAATTCCTGCCAACAGCCCGACATCGCCAGCGACCGCTTCCGCATCGCCTATCGCGACGACACCTTCGACGGCACCATGGAGGTCATCCCGCTCCTGCCGACCGCTGCGCAACGAACAATAACCAGTTCCCCCAGCGTCGTAGTCGGCGAACAGTCCTTCACTCCCCCGCGTCCAGAGTTGCCCTCCACCAACAGCGTCCGCACCAGCATCAGCCCGACAACCGCACAAAGCGAAGACCTCTTCCTCAATGTCCTCCCCATCGGCAAACATACCGATGGCTGGCAGGCTCGTCTGCTTGAACTCAATGGCGCGGTTGGCGTCGACGTCCAGGAGCGGTACCTGGCTACTTTCGCCCGCGACGGCAAGCTCATCCGCAATCCTTTGCGCCTAGACCTCCCCGGCGAACGCCTCGTGTTGGTCACCGACCTGGCAGAAGGACCGTGGACCATCCGCAAAAATCAACAACCATGGGCAAAATGCCAGATCGCCAAGGGCAATCACTGTCTGTTTTTCCATGCCGACAAAGCATCCTACGAGCTCGTCCCCAACGGCCCCGACGCACCACCACTGCCCGCTTACGACCACCTGCGCGCCATCCCCGGCGGCGATGACAACGCGCTGTTTCTCAACGACCAGCTCATTCAGCAGCCATCAGGAATTGTCAGCCGCGACGGCCAACCCTACATGCCTATCGCCACCATGGCCAATCTCGCTGGCGCCACCTGGCAAAACAACCTGCTGCAGCTCGGCGGTCTGAGTTGCCAATTTCAGCCCGACAGCGACGTCATCCGCTGCCAAGGCCTGCGCGATTTGCCCATCAGCGCCCCGGCACGCGATATCGACGGCGTTCTCTACGCCCCCCTCGCTGAACTGGCGCGACTTCTCCGTTTCCGTGCCCAACACAACGACGTCGGCGGACTCCGCCTCGACAAAGAGGACGACAGCCGCTACGCATGGCTCGTCGCCGCCTATGAAGACCAGCCCAATCGCGAACCCGTCAGCCGCGCGCTTGACGGCAATCCCAACAGCTACTGGGCACAAAATGCCAAACCAGCGATATTCACAGCCATCCTCGCCATACCCGAAACCATCGCCGGCGTTGAAATCGCCTGGCATCGCGGCAACGAACGCACCTACACCTTCGAAATCCAAACCTCAACCGACGGGCAATCCTTCACCACCGCCTATAAAGGCAACAGCAGCCTCAACACCGCCGCACAGACGTATCTCTTCCCGGAGAAAACCGCCGCCCAATTCGTCCGCTTCCTCGGCTACGGCAGCGACCAAGGGCCATGGACCAGCATCCGCGAAATCAAAATCCGCGAGTAAACGGGCTCCCCTCACTTTCCCGCTCCCTTGACGAGACCAGGCAAGTTCCCCGCCCCGGCTGCTCCCGGCTGCTGTCACTGGGGCACACAGTTGTGCGCCCCGAAAATTCGACTGCTGGCGACTGCTGCGCCGCTGCTGCGTCTTCTGCGCTTCGGCGTCCCATTCGTCCCCATTCGTCTCATTTGTTCACCCTCTGCCCTTCCCGAGAACAATCAGGCCGTGGTCCCTTACGAGAAACCACGGCCTGGCATTTATCGCACTGCCTCAGTGCGTAGCGTTAGGAACTAGCCTCCGAATGCTTACGCCTTGGCGGTCGCATCGGCGGCCTGCGCCGCATTTTTCAGCGCCTCGGCATTCACCCGTTCCCGGCGCAGCGCGCGCTTATGCCACGTGTTAATGAAGGCGCTGGCGATGAAAATCGTCGAGTAAGTACCGGTGAAGATACCGAAGAACATGATCAGGGCGAAGTCGAAGATCGCGCCACCGCCAAAGACCAGCAACGACACCACGACCAGCAAGGTCGTCAAAGACGTCAGCAAGGTCCGGCTCATGCTTTCATTCACCGCTTGGTTGATCAGCTCGTAGTAGCTCTTGTCCTTGTTGAGCTCGCGCGTCTCGCGAATACGGTCGAAAATGACGATCGTGTCATTCAGGGAATAACCGAAGATGGTCATCAAAGCCGCCATCGCCGTCAAAGACAACTGCCCGCCACAAAGCATGAACAGGCCAGCAGAAACCAGCGCGTCGTGGGCTACTGCGATCACCGCCGCGAGGCCGAACATCAGCTCGAAACGGAAAGCAAGGTAGACAATAATGCCCAAGGTGGCAAATACTGCCGCCAGTATGGCGTCATTGCGGAACTTCGCGCCGACATTGCCACCGACCGTATTCGTCTGCATCAGGCCGATCTTCACTTCCGGGAAGGCCTGGTCCAGGGCCATGCTGAACGCCGTATAGTCCACTTCCTGAACCTGATCCTTCACCTTGATGATGGGCAGCACGATTTCCAGCAGCCGTTCGCCGCCTTGCCCACGCTTGTAACCTACGCGCAGGTTGTCGCCATAGCCTTGAGTGCCGAGGAATTTGCGCACTTCGTCTACATCCGGCGCCTGCCCATCACAGGTGTAGGCCAACTCGGTGCCGCCGGCGAAATCAAGACCAAGCGCATCCTTGGTGCCAAAGTAACGGACGCCAAAGCACGCCAGTGAAACAACGCAGAGGACAAGCGAGCCACGAATGGCGTTCTTGCGATACTTCAGATAGTCCACATTCAGATTCTCTAGGAACTTGAAGGTCCGCATAGGCAGGCCCTTGATGATGTCACGCAGCACCAGCAGGTCGAA
>JAQWBY010000473.1 GCA_028706165.1 Lentisphaeria bacterium
CAGCCGGGGAGCGGCCTGACAGGGCGGAAACGAAAGCAGAAGCAGGCAAGAGTCCTTGCCGAAACTACGAAAAAAAGGTAATGGGCGAAATCTTGTGATAGAAAGAGAAGCTTGACATGCGCCGTAGGCGCTTAACTATGCTTAACCCCAGGCTGAAGCCTGGGGTTAAGCATGGTCGTGCCCCTACGGGGCAAATTCATGCATAACTATCTAACAAGTAGTCTATTGTAAAAAATCCTTTCGCAAAAGAAGAGATTAGGTCACATTGGCGCAGATACATGTGTTCATCACAATATTTTGCACATTAACAAAAAAACAGGAGGGCACCGGACATGACTATTCTTGATCAGATTGTGCATGATTTGTTGCCGGATTTGACAGCGAGTAAGGAGCGCCTGCCCTTGAGCGAATTAGAGATCATGGTGCAGGACATGCCGCCGGCGCGTGATTTTGCGGCGGCGTTTCGGACGCCGGGGCTGCATGTGATTGCGGAGTTGAAGAAGGCGTCGCCATCGAAGGGGGTGATCCGTCCGCGCTTCAACTACCTTGAGTGCGCGCGTGATTTGGCGGCGGCCGGCGCGGCGGCGTTGTCGGTGGTGACGGAAGAAAGGCATTTTCAGGGCAGCTTGCAGATGCTGAGCGAGGTCGCCGAGTGCGTAGAGATACCGTTGTTGCGCAAGGATTTCATCGTTGATCCGTATCAGATATGTGAAGCGCGGCTGCATGGTGCGTCGGCGGTGTTGTTGATTGCGGCGTTGTTGCCGATGGGGGAATTGTCGCGCCTGAGTGACTACGCGCAGAGCCTGGGGATGACCGTGCTGGGCGAGGCGCATAACGAGGACGAGCTGATGACGCTGTTGGGGTGCGACATACCGCTGATTGGCATCAATGCGCGGGATTTGCATACCTTCGGTATACACATTGGTCACGCCAGCAAGCTGCTTAGCCAGGTGCCGGCAAATCGCATTGCGATTGCCGAAAGCGCGATGAATAGCCACGATGACCTCATGCATGCCATGCGCGCTGGCGCGCGGGGATTCTTGGTGGGCGAGGCACTCATGCGCGCGGAGTTCCCGGGTGACAAGCTCAAGGAGATGATATGCGGCCACGCGTGAAATTATGCGGCATGACGCGGGTGGAAGACGTGCGGGCGGCGGTGGCGGCTGGCGCGGACTACGTGGGATTTGTGCTGGTGGAGACTTCGCGTCGGCGGGTCATGCCGTCGGCGTTGGGCGAGCTCGTGGCGGCGGCGGCGCCGGCGCGGGCGGTGTGTGTGATTGCGGACGTGGCGTTGGCGTTGGCGCGGGGTGTGGCGGCGGCGCAGCCGTCGGTGATACTACAGCTGCACGGTCGAGAGAGCGCCGAGTATGCGCGGGCGTTGGCGGCCGATGGCGTTGAGGTGTGGAAGGCCGTGGCATTGAGTGACGACGACGACCTGTCGCGCTGCGCGGATTTTCCGGCGGCGCGGTTGGTGGTCGACGCCGCGCAGGGCGGGTCGGGTCGCTTGTGTGACTGGCGACTGGCGGCGGCGCTGGCGCAGCGGCGGCCGGTGTTGCTGGCGGGCGGCATTGGCCCGGGCAATGCGGTGGCGGCTTGGCGGGCGACCGGCGCGTGGGGCTTGGACATTGCCAGTGGCGTGGAGGACACGCCGGGCATCAAATCAGTACAGAAGATCAATGAACTCATGGCCGCGCTGCGGTCGTTGGACAAGGAGCAGTAAACGATGAACACCCATTATGGCATATACGGCGGCCAGTACGTCGCCGAGACGCTGATGCCCATTTTGCATGAGCTGGAAAAAGAGTACCTGGTTGCGCGGGATGATCCGGCATTTCAGGAGGAATTTCGGTCGTTGCTGAAGAACTACGTCGGTCGCGAGTCGGCCTTTTATTATGCGCGGCGGCTGAGCGAGCATCTTGGCGGTGCGCGGATTTATCTGAAGCGCGAGGACTTGAATCACACGGGCGCGCACAAGATCAACAACACGATCGGTCAGGCATTGTTAGCGAAGCGCATGGGGAAGACGCGGCTGATTGCCGAGACGGGCGCCGGCATGCACGGCGTGGCGACGGCGACGGTTGCGGCGCTGTTTGGCTTCGAATGCGAGGTCTTCATGGGCACGACGGACATCGACCGGCAGGCGGTCAATGTAGAGCGCATGCAGACGCTGGGGGCGACGGTGCGGCCGGTCAGCGAGGGTTCGGCGACGCTTAAGGATGCCATGAACGAGGCGCTACGGGATTGGACGGCGCGGTCGGCGGACACGTTTTACGTGATTGGGACCGTGGCTGGGCCGCATCCCTATCCGCTGCTGGTCAAGGACTTCCAGGCGGTTATTGGCGAAGAAGCGCGGCGGCAGTGCCTGGAACAGACCGGGCGGCTGCCGGATGAGGTCGTCGCCTGCGTCGGCGGCGGCAGCAACGCCATGGGCATTTTCGCGGGTTTTTTGGCGGACCACGGCGTGGCGTTGACCGGCGTGGAAGCCGGCGGCGAGGGCATTGCCAGCGGCAAGCATGCCGCAAGCATTTGCGGCGGTCGCGTGGGGGTGCTTCACGGCAGCAAGACGTATTTGCTGCAGGATGACGACGGGCAGATACTGGAGACGCATTCGGTCTCTGCCGGCCTGGATTATCCGGGCGTGGGGCCGGAGCACTGCTTTTTGGCGGACAGCCGGCGCGCGCGCTATGTGACCGTCGATGACGCCGAGGCCATTGAGGCCTTTGCCATGCTGGCGCGTTTTGAGGGGATTATTCCTGCGCTGGAGAGCTCGCATGCGCTGGCCTACGCCATTCGTACGGCACCGGCGCAGAGCCGGGAGAGGATCATCGTCGTGAACTTATCTGGGCGCGGTGACAAGGACATGGATAATATCCGGCGCTTCCGTAAACAGCAGGCAGAAAAGGCCCAATGACGGGCGGCGCGTGGGCAAGTGCAAGACGAGTTTGACGACTGACAGA
>JAQWBY010000096.1 GCA_028706165.1 Lentisphaeria bacterium
CTGCCGCCGCCTTGGCCGCGCGGCGCGGTTGCACGCCGGCGCAGGTTCCTTTCGCCGAGCTTACGGCGCTTTTGCGTGAACACGGCGCCATTGTGCCGGAGCCTCCGACAGCCGCGGGTGCCTGATGGGGGGAGGCGCTGGCCGCCTGGTGGGCAACGGCGAGGAGCCAGTCCCCGCTCGCCGAGCGGCGCGCGCGGTTACAGATCACGAAAGAAAAGGTATTAGTCTACGTGAAAAAGTTGTTACGATACATGGTGCCATATCGCCGGCAGATTGCCATGGCGCCCATATTCATGATCATTGAGGTTGCCCTGGAGTTGCTCCAGCCGCGTTTCATGGCGCGGATAATTGATGACGGTGTGGGCAAGGGCGACCTCCGGCTGATCTGGGTGACCTGCCTGCTCATGCTGGGCACGTCGGCGTTGGCCGTGATCGGCGGTGCCGGCTGCACCTACTTTTCCAGTCTGGCCGGGCAGAATTTCGGCGCTGATCTGCGTCAAGCGCTGTTTGGCAAGGTCATGTCCTTGTCTTTTGCGGAGACTGACCGCTTCACGACGGCGTCGCTGATCACGCGTCTGACGCAGGACGTCGGCCAGGTGCAGCATATGCTGGTGATGAGTCTGCGGATGCTGGTGCGGCAACCGCTGATGTGTCTGGGCGGCGTGGTGATGGCACTACTCATCGATATTCGCCTGGCGGGCATTCTGCTGCTGCTGGTGCCACCAATACTTTTCATGAGCCTGCTGACCTATCGCTACAGCCGGCCGATGTTCAGCCTGATTCAGGAGAAAGTCGACCGCCTGAACGCTGCTTTGCAGGAAAATCTCGCCGGCATCCGGGTCGTGAAGGCCTATGGCCGCAGCGACTACGAAAAGAAGCGCTTTGACCGGGAAAACCGCGGCCTGTCAGCGCAGCATCTGCGGACAGCGCGTTTTATGTCCGGGATGATGCCGTTGACCATGTTGATCATGAACATGGGCATTTTGGCGGTGCTCTATACTGGCGGCTGGACGGTGCGCAACGGCGAGCTCAGCGTTGGCGAGGTGATGGCGATGGTCAATTACATTACCCAGATTCTCTTCTCGTTCATGTTCGCGGCGTTTGTGTTGACGGATTTTTCCCGCGCCAAGGCCTCGGCGGATCGCATCACGGCGGTGATGGATACCCAGCCATCCGTTGTTGATCCCGAGGGCGCCGCGCCCGTTGCGGCGGCGGAAACGAGGGCTTGTCGCGGTGCGGCAGTCGAATTTCGCGACGTGAGTTTTCGCTATCCGGGCGCAGCCGGCGCGCCGGTTTTGCAGGGCGTGAGTTTTGCGATTCGCCCTGGTGAGACGGTGGCGGTGTTGGGTTCCACAGGGTCGGGCAAGAGCACGCTGGCGCATCTGCTGCCACGTTTCTACGATGCGACTGGCGGCGTGGTGCTCATTGATGGCCGTGATGTGCGCGACTATCATCTGAGCGATTTGCGGGACAAGATGAGCATGGTGCTGCAGGAATCGGTGCTGTTCAGCGGTACGGTGGCCGAAAACATCCGCTGGGGCGAGGCGTTGGCGTCCCAGGAAGAGGTCGAGGCAGCAGCGCGGGCGGCGCAGGTACACGACTTTGTGAAGTCGTTCAAGGACGGCTATGAGACACTGGTTGGGCAGCGGGGCATCACCCTTTCCGGCGGCCAGAAGCAACGGCTGGCGATTGCCAGGGCCCTGCTGAAGAGGCCATCGCTGTTGATTCTGGATGACAGCACGTCGGCGATTGACGGCGAAACGGAGGAGCGTCTCCATGCGAGCATGAAAGAAGCGCGTGGCGACATGAGCATCCTCAAGATTGCCCAGCGAATATCGTCGGTGTGCAATGCCGATAGGATTGTGGTGCTGCAGGACGGCGTCATTGTTGGTCAGGGGCGGCATGCCGACCTGCTGCGGTCCTGCCGGGTTTACCAGGAAATTGTCGAGTCACAGACGGGCGAGGACTTGTCGGCGAAGGGCCAGAACGGGGGGCTGAACCATGACTGAGCCGAAGAAGCCCGCTCTGGAACTCAAATTGCCCCCGCGCTGGCAGGCGCTGGTGGAACGCACTATGGCCGCTGATACCAAGGGCGGCGTGGCGCGCCAGGGACGCCATATGGGCGGCGGGGGACACCACGGCATGCACCGGCAAGTGGTCCGCGCCAGGGATGCCCGCGGCAGCTTTCTGCGATTGCTGCGGGCATTGCGTGGGCGGACGCTGTGGCTTCTGATGATGTTCGCGCTGGTGATATCCGGTACTGGGCTGTCCTTGCTGAGTCCCTTGTTTTTGGGACGGGCTATTGATGCGCTGAAAGTGGTGAAGAATGAGGTGCCGGTGGACATGGACGTGCTGTTGCGGATGCTGTTGCTCCTGCTGCTGGTCTATGTGGGCAACACGGTAGTGTCCTTTCTGCAGGGCTGGTTGTCGGCCAAGATTTCGCAGGACACCGTGTGCGAGTTGCGCCGTGACCTGTTCGCCAAGTTGCAGACCTTGCCGCTGACTTTTTTTGATGGGCGCACGCACGGTGAGATACTCAGCCGTATGACCAATGACATTGAGATGGTGGCGCAGGTGCTGTCTCGTGGCGTGGTACATTTTTTCGGCAGCGTGATCACGCTGTTTGGGGCGCTGGCGTCCATGCTGCTGCTCAGCGGCCGACTGACCCTGACGGCGATGGTGACCGTTCCCTTCTGCTTTCTGCTGACCAAGCTGGTCGCCAAACGCATTCGCGCGTACTTTCTGGCGCAGCAGACCATGTTGGGATTGCTCAACGGCCATATTGAAGAAATAATCAGCGCGCAGAAGACCGTCAAAGCCTTCAATCACGAGGAACAGGCCATCGCCGACTTTGCTATTCTCAATCAGGAGTTGCGCCGCACGGGCATCCGGGCGCGGATATTGTCCGGCATCGTACCGCCCTTAATGAATCTGCTCAACAACATCGGCTATGCGTTGCTGGCGGGCTACGGGGGCTGGCTGGCCATGCAGGGCGACATTACTATTGGCGTCATTGCGGCCTTCATCCAGTACACGCGGCAGTTCTCACGGCCGGTGAATGAGATTGCCAACCAGTACAACGACATCCAATCAGCGCTGGCGGGCGCGGAACGGGTCTTTGCCATGATGGACGAAGAGCCCGAGCCGGCCGACGCGCCTGATGTGCAGCCGTTGGTGACCGTTCGTGGCGAACTCAGCTTCGACAATGTGTGTTTTTCCTATAAAGATGGTGAACCCGTTCTGCGGGACTTTACGCTGCAGGTTCAGCCGGGGCAGAAAATAGCTCTCGTTGGTAGTACGGGTGCTGGCAAGACCACCGTGGTCAGTCTGTTGATGCGCTTTTACGAGCCACGCCAAGGCCGCATCTGTCTTGATGGCGTGCCCATTACCCAGCTTCCGCGGCAGAGCCTTCGCCAGGCCATGGCGATGGTGCTGCAGGACACGCAGCTGTTTTCGGGAACTGTGCGGGACAATATTCGCTACGGCCGCCTGGAAAGCAGCGACGCCGAAGTCGAGGCAGCGGCGCGCACGGCTGGAGCCGACGCCTTCATATCCCGTCTGCCACAGGGCTATGACACCATACTAAGCGAGAATGGCGGCAACTTGAGCCAGGGCCAACGGCAGCTGTTGTCCATCGCCCGGGCCGTTCTGGCGGACCCGCCAGTACTGATTCTTGACGAAGCGACGTCCAATGTGGACACCCGGACGGAAATGTGCGTGCAGCGGGCGATGATTCACTTGATGAAGGGGCGGACCTGCCTGGTCATCGCCCACCGGCTGTCGACCATCCGAGATGCGGACGTCATTCTGGTCATGGCTGGCGGCCGCATCGTCGAGCGCGGCGCGCGCCGCGAACTGCTGGCATTGCGTGGCGCCTACTGGCAGCTGGAACAGAGCCAAGCGGCGTTGCTGAGCGCCGAATAATCACTTTCCCAGGGGATTTAGGCGGTGAAGGCTTGCCTTCGGGGGGAAAAAATTGCATAATGTCATTTTAAGATCATATTTGGACGAAGTAGCGAAGAAAGAGGTCGTGATGTGGCTGGCTGTTGCCATGTCCAGCAGGGATGCCGGGGTGTGTCTATGACAGTGTTTTTTGGTGTGACATCGTCAATGGGCAGGGTGCTTGGACGACATCAGATAACGCAGCGGGGGCAGGCTGATGATATTATTTAAATGTGCGTGCGGTCTGCCCGTCATGGCACCAGACGGCAGCGGCGGGAGGCAATGCAATTGTGGTGGCTGCGGCGCGCTGCTGACGGTGCCGGCTGAATCTGATCCCGACTGTGTGCTGATCTATCGCAACGGCCTGCCGGAAGAAGGCCAGGTGCTGACGGTTGAGCAATTTCAGGGGATGGTTGATGCTGGTGGGCTCAAGGCCAACGATCTGATTTGGTACCAGGACATCTGGATGCCGTTGGGCGAAGTGTTTGAAATGCCCGATGCGGGCGCGTTGGCGCCGGTATCTGGTCCCGAGCTAGCCATGCACTTGGCGGAGCTGCCGCCCATGCCCCTTGACGGCGTGGCCCCCACGCCCCTACCGGTGCCGAAAAGCAAGCCCAAGAAGGCCCGTCGTATTCGCCCGCGCAAGAAGATCAAGTTCACGCTGTTCCGGCAATTTGACCAGCCCGGAGCCAAGAAGCGTACTGTGCTGGTCCAGGTCGCCTACTACGCGGCAGTGGTTGTGGTGTTGATACTCGGCTACAACCTTGGCCTGGGCAAGATTCTCAACTATGCGTTGCATCGTCCGGCTTACGTGCTGGTCTGCAATGGCGGTAGCGAGGATTATGATGTGCGGCTGCTGGGGCAGGAGAAGTGGGTTAGTGCAGGAGGCAGCACGGTATTCCAGGACCTCTACGTGTCCGGCACTCGCCACAAGACGCTAGAAGTTGCCAAGTCTGGCGGCGGCGAGGTGCTCAAGCGAGTGAAAGTGCCGATCAAACCGGGCATGGACGTCGTGGTCAATCTGGATTCCAAGCAGGAATTTGCGGTCTTTGACCTGGCGGCGGTGGGCAAGCTGCGTTTGCCCGGCAAGGACATCGCGAACCTGGAAGAGGAACTCAGCACGGGAAAGGATCCCAGCTCAGTCTTTTCCTTGTCCAGCAAAATCCGCGGCTTGGCGGCGCCGCTGCTGCTTGAGCGCAAGACGGACGAAATCATCACCAGCCACCAGTACGACTTGAGCAAGATGCCCATATTCCGTTCCTCGGATTACCTAGCCAGGACCACTGCCAAGGCGCAAAAAGCCGCCGAAAAGGCCAAGAAGGATGCCGAAAAGGCCAAGGACGCCGGGACGGCTGTCCCGGCCGCCAAAGAAGTCGAAACCGAAACGCCGAAGCGCATTCTCCTGCCGAAAGTCCAGCAGGAACTCAAGTTCCAAAACGTCACGCTGCAGTACGATCCCGACAAGCCCCGCAATGACTTTTCTTTGAACCTGGACTTCAAAAAGGCCTTTCAGCCGATGGCGGTCAAGACCCACGTGGAAACCAGAGACGAGACGATCGAGAAGAAGACAGGCAGGAAGATAACCAAGACGACAGTCAAAACGACAGTCAAGACAACAATCAATCCGATCAAGGGCAAGACGGTGGCCAAGGTGACTTTTGCGAAGGACAAGCTGGAGGTGAGCTTTTCTCTGCCAGGAAAAGTGGAGGAGAAAGGCAGGAAGTCCTATAATGGCAACTGGAGCTACTACGCCAGCATGGCGCTGGCGGGCAAGGACAAGGACAACTGGCGCTGGAATTGGAAATTTACGGACACCGGCAAGAAGAAAGAACTGACGGTTGATCAGTCAGGCAAAGTCAAGTCAACCGCGAAGTAATAAAATGCCTCGGGAAATGTGTCAGCACCGATTGCCACGCTTACGGGGCAGGTGCCAGGAGTATGGACAGTCGTGTCCGTGCTCCTCTTTTTATCTCTAGCATGAAAGTGGAGAGATTTGTCCGATGTCAGTAAAAAAACTGCAGGTAATTGGCCATCGTGGCTTGCCGTCGCTGTATCCGGAGAATACCATTCCGTCCTTTGTGGCGGCGGCGGAGCTCGGAGTTGACGCCATTGAGTTTGATGTCCATCCCACGCGCGATGGCCAGCTGGTCCTCACTCACGACGACACGCTGGCGCGCTGCAGCAATGGCCATGGCCGCGTGTGCGACATGACCTTGGCCGAGCTGCGCGAGTTGGACTTTGGCAGCTGGAAAAATCCTGCTTTCGCCGGCACCCGCATACCCACGCTGGCGGAGGCTATTGAGGCCATTCTCGCGGTGCGCTCGGACATGTTTTTGCTGGTGGAGCTCAAGGAGGCCGGCGAGGAGTATTCCCTAATGGTCTTGGACTACTTGCGTCGCCGCGGTGTAATGTCGCAGGTGCTGGTGTTGTCTTTCCACACTCGGCTGATGAAGTTGTATCGCGAGCTGGAGCCGTCGCTGCCGCTGCAAGGCTTCCCTGACCGCTATGTGAAAGAGCCCTTGCCGGACGCCTACGACATCATCAACAAGACCTGCATCTGGACGCGCGAGATTACAGCCGAAGAAGTGGCCTTTTTCCACGCTCGCGGCATTGCTGTGGATGTCTGCCCGGTTGATAATGCGGCGGCGCTGGACAAGGTGCTGCCTTGTGGCGTGGATTCCATTACCACCAATGCTGCCGATGTGATACTGCCCATACTCAAGGAACGCGGTCTGCGCTGAGGGCAAATATTGTGCCTGCCGTAGCGCGGCCTGCTACCAACGGGCATAACGACAACGGGCGATGGCCGGAGAATGGTCATCGCCCGAATTGTGTTTGCTATGGTCGTTGCAGCGTCTGGTTGCGCTGGCGGTGTTCAGATGATGCTGGCGGTGGTATCGACGTCGAACACGTGTGCGTTGGCCATGATCACGGCCAGGTTGAGCTGATCACCGACTTCACAGTTGCGGTGTGGGTCGACCCGGGCGATGAAGCCGGTCGCGCCAGTCTTCATGTACAGGTAAGTCTCGGAGCCCATGGGCTCAATGACCTCGACGACGGCCGGGATGGTTGGCGCGTGCTCGATGCCCTCGGCCGAAGGCGAGCCGACGTGTTCTGGCCGCAGGCCGAAGACGACCTTCTTGTCGATGTAGGGTTCCAGTTTGGCCTGCCAGGCTGCCGGCACGTCTAGCGCAAAGGACTCTTCCTTGATCTGCAGTTTGCCGTCGACTTTGGCAATGCGGGCGTCAAAGAAATTCATGGGCGGGGTGCCGATGAAGCCAGCCACGAAGATGTTTTTTGGCGAATCGTAGAGGTCGGCCGGGGTGGCGACCTGCTGAATGAGGCCGTCTTTCATGACGACGATGCGGTCGCCCATGGTCATGGCCTCAGTTTGGTCGTGGGTGACGTAGATCATGGTAGTTTCGAGGCGGTTGTGCAAGCGGCTGATCTCGGTGCGCATCTGCACGCGCATCTTGGCGTCGAGATTAGACAGCGGCTCATCAAAGAGGAACACGGCCGGATTGCGAACAATGCAGCGGCCGACGGCGACGCGCTGGCGCTGGCCACCGGAGAGGGCCTTTGGCCGGCGGTTGAGCAGTTCGTTGATGCCGAGGATGTCAGCTGCTTCGCGGACTCGCCGGTCGATTTCCGCCCGCTTGATCTGGCGGTTCTTCCACCACGAAGTAAGACTGCCGAGGAAGCCGGCGTCGTCATTGTTTGCCGGGGGCATGAAATTGCGCATTTTCAGGCAGAAGGCCATGTTTTCGTACACGGTCTTGTCTGGATAGAGGGCGTAATTCTGGAAGACCATGGCGATATCGCGGTCCTTTGGCAGCACGTCATTGACGACGCGGTCACCAATGGTTACCGTACCCTCGGAGATTTCCTCCAGGCCGGCGACCATACGCAGGGTGGTGGACTTACCGCAGCCGGAAGGACCTACCATGACCATGAATTCACCATCGTTGATGGTGAGGTTGAAATCGTTTACCGCCCGGACATTGCCGGGGTAAACCTTGCCGACATGCTCAAGTCTCACTTGCGCCATAGCTGATGCAACTCCTTAAGTCGCGTGATGGAGATAAAACGTATCGTTCTCGGAGCGTGTCTGGGAACGCAGGCATAAAACGTGTGACTATACCCGCAAAAAGCTAATACACAAATTCACGGGTGGGAAAAAGAGGTGGGGGGCGTAATCACTCACCATTTGATACCAATCGGTCCCAGGGGACGCCTGGGACCGGTGGGACTGATGCTCTTCATTTAGTGTGTCAGCATTGGACTGATGGGACTGATTGCTGTCGATTGCTGTCGATTGCTGTTGATTGCTGTCGATTGCTTTCGATTGCTTTCGATTGCTGTCGATTGCTGTTGATTGCTGTCGATTGCTGTCGATTGCTTTCGATTGCTGTCGATTGCTTTCGATTGCTGTCGATTGTTGTCGATTGCTGTCGATTGCTTTCGCGGGGGACAGATTGGGGACGCCTGGGGCCTGGGTATCGTCCGATGGAGCTAACAGTTCAGGGCTTGAGTGACAGTTGTTTGGCGCGCCAGATCAGCGCCGGCGCTTTCTTGATCATCAGCAACAGCACCCACAGAGTGAGCAGTCCGAGAACGACGAAGACGGCGCTGGCCGAGAGCCCGAGGGGCTTGATCAGCAGCCAGTGGAAGGCCGCGGCCAAGAGCATGGCCAGGCAGTCGACGGCATTGACCGCGCCCATGAATTGCCCACGGCGGTCGGCGGGGCTGCGCTTCTGGATGGCGGTGACCAGCGGCAGCTGGAAGAAGCCGCTGCAGAAACCCATGAGTGAGACACAAAGGATGGCCGGAGCCAGCCAGCGACCGAAGAGGCCGAGGCTAATGGCAAAGAGCGCCATGAAGAAGCCCCCGGGCAACACCAGACCGTACTCGATCTTGCCGCGCGAGAGAAAACCGGCCGCGCTGCTGCCGATGCCGATGCCCAGCGCGACGGCTGCCAGCAACAGGCCGACGGTCTGATCGGACGCCCCAAGGTCGTTTTTCACCAGCAGGGGCAGGTTGCTCTGGAAGAGCACGCCGATAAACCAGAAGAAAGCATTGCCGACTAGGCAGAGAATGAGCAGGTGGTCTTTGCGCATGGCGCGGAGCGTCTGCCAGTGCGTACTGAGTGGATTCCAAGTGAACGCCGCGCCACGGTGGCCAGGTGGCGTGGGCATGATCAGCAGGCTGGCGATGAAACCGATGACGGCAATGCCCACGCAGTAGATCGCGGCCAGGTGCACCGTCGCCGGCGGCGTCACGGCTACCGGCCGTTCAGGGGCCTCCGCAGCGGCGTTGGCGTCTGGGACGGGAATGGCTCCGAGATCGGTGCTGGCGGTGTTGGCGGCAGAGCGGGGGGCGGGGGCGGCGTGAGCGGGCTGTGCGGCGGTTGGCAACGGTAAATCGGGCGCGGTGGCTGACGGCAAGGGAGCGTCGCTAGTTGGGAGTGTTTCTCCAGTAGTGGCAACGTGTTCGACCATTGCCGCCGGCGGTGTTTCGATGTACATGGTTGCCAGGCGGCCGGCGGCGGCGCCGCCGAGGATGATGGCCAGGAAGGTGAACAGCTGCATGGCGCCATTGCCGCGGGATAGCGCGTTTGCCGGTAGCACTTCAGGCAGAAAGCCGTATTTGGCCGGTCCGAAGAAAGCGCTTTGGGCGCCCATGGCGAAAAGAACGAGCAGCAGCGGCGTGGTGGCATGCACACGGAAGAAATAGTAGCCGCAGCCCATAATGGCGATTTCGGCCGCTTTGGTGGCGATCATCACCGCTCGTTTGGAAAAGCGGTCGGCGAGAAAGCCGGCATAGCTGGAGAAGAGGATATAGGGGAGCGTGAAGAGCGCGGTGGCCAGCGGGATGTAGTTGTTCTGCTGTTCCCGGCTCAGCAGGTTCATGGCAAAGCAGACCAGCAGCAGCTTGAAGAGATTGTCGTTGAAAGCACCCAGGAACTGCGTGGCCAGGAAGGCCCGAAAGCCGATGCGCTTGAGGATTCGCAGGTCCGTTGTTGAATGAGCCGCCGCGGCCATGGGCCATCTCGTGTTAGGTGGTCGGTGCCCGCAACCACACTCTTGATTCATGCTGACCGATTGGGCAAAACGGTTCCGGCGACTGCGGGGGGCAGTCGCCGGAAGAGAAATACTGCGCTGCGCAGTGGGGGACCGCTTAGCGGGCCGCGCATGCCTGCAGGCATGCCTGCATGTGTCCGCGCGCTTCCGCGGCGATGGCGATGCAGTTCGGCAACTCGTAGTCCTTGGCGCCGATGACTTCGAGGTCGACGGGGCCTTGGTAGTTGTATTTGCGCAGCACGCGTAGATAGCCTGCCAGATCGATATCGCCGCGGCCGTTGGCCTGCATTTCTGGCTTGCCGGGGTTGGTCTGGCGGCCCTTGCAGTCGCGGATATGGACGTGTTTGATGCGGTCGATGACGGCGGTGATGGCGTCCACCGGGTTTTCGCCGGAGCGGTAGACGTGGCTGGGATCCATGTCGAGTCCGAAGCTCGGATGTTTGATGGCCTCAAGCATGCGCAGTGAGGTCGGGGTGTTCCAGATGGCCGCGTTGACATGGGCCTTGCAGCACAAGGTCACGCCGTATTTGCCGGCCATGTCGGCGAGCTTGCCGAGGCTGTCGATGCGCTCCTGCAGACTGCTCTCGTCATTCATCTTGCCGCCGGGGCCGCAGTTGACGACAGGGATGCCGATTTCGACGGCGGCTTGGAACGCCGCTTCCATGATGGCCGGGTCTTGATTGGGCTGTTCCATGGCCTGGATGGGCAGTTCGTACTTGGCGATTAGCTCTTTGATGGACGGGGCGAGCTCTCGCCATTGGCTGATGACCAGATGCTGGCTCATGCCGTCAATCGCCGACACTTCAATGGCGTCGTAGCCGCAGATTTTCGTCCACTTGAACGCGGTTTCGAGGTCGTACTTACCGAAGAGAACGGAGTTTGCGCCGAGTTTCATGCTGGATATGTCCTTCTCGTGTTGCTCTTGTGTTGGCCAAAGACAAGATTGCGGCGGCGCGGGCGTGTCGACCGGGCCGCCGCAGGTGGATCAACGTGGCTGTTCTTAGAGATTGTTGGGGTCGGGCTTGAAGAAGGGCAGGGACGCAGGCAGGACGGTTACGCCGCCCTGTTCGTAGGACTGGATGGCTGCGAAGGTGTACTCGAGGGTCGCCAGGGCGTCTCGACCGGATGCGCGCAACTTGTGTTTGGGCACCTTGTTGGTGACGTCTTCCAGGAAGCAATGGATGCGGCGGGGGAAGGTCGAGCCAAAATCTTTTTCGCCGGTGTCAGTGATGATTGGCGCCGGTGCCTGGCCGAGGCCCTTGGGGGTCTCGCCTGCTTCGGGATTACCGTGTGCGGGCTGGTAGATCAGGCGCTCGGTGCAGTTTTCGATAACGAAAGTGCCTTTGGTGCCGCCGACTTCAATGCTCCACCAGCCGCCGAGGGACATAGTGGTGTCGCCGCGGGAGCTGAACATGTAGCCCGTCGCACCGCTCTTGAAGCGCATGTGGATGCTGTTGACGGAGACCATTGGGTCGGCTTCCTTGATGCGGAAGCTGGGCTTGCCCATGAAAGCTTGCACTTGGGCGACGTCACCGCAGAAATAGCGCATGAGACTGAAGGGGTGGGCCAGGAAGGCTTTGACGTGGAAATAGGGCTGGCCTTCCATATTCGGGCCGGCGGTGCGGGCGTAGGTCCATTCGCTGCCTGGGAAGCCCATGCGGTGATGGCAGTAGATGATTTCGCCGATCTTGCCGTCCTTCATCAGCTGCTTGGCCTGGTCGGCCGGCGCCGTGAAGTAGTGATTGAGATTGACGCCCAGATAGAGGTCCTTTTTCGCCGCCAGGCGTACCATTTCCCGTGCTTCGTTGATGTCGTTGGAAATCGGTTTTTCGCAGAGGACGTGCTTGCCGGCTTCCAAGGCCATGATGGTCGGCTCGAAGTGCCAGCCGCCATTTTCCGGGCCGCCGGTACAGACATCGACGATGTCGAGGTCTTCATTGTCGAGCATATCTCGTTGTGAATAGTAGGCTTTGACATTCAGTTTGGCGGCCAAGTCATCTGCGCGCTGTTTGACGACATCGCAGACGGCGACCAGCTCGGCCAACTCGTCATTTTTGTGACTGGTAGCGTGGGTGGTACCAATGCCCCGGCAGCCGACAACACCAACTCGTAATGCCATGGTTCATCTCCTCGACAAGATTTTGAGTGAAAAAACACGGGCGCGCCCGGCGTCCATCCGAGCGACATGACACATGGAAACAAAACCAAGAAAGTAATGGACGATCACTAAATTGCCAATGTCGGGTGGCGGAAAACGCACGGGA